>JAAXQI010000199.1 GCA_012974315.1 Desulfobacterales bacterium
CTTTATAATCATGGAAAGAAATGCCTAAAATGCCTAAAGTGCCTAAAATGCCTAAAATAAAGGATAATGGTCGATTTAATTTACTTTTTACCGATAGAAGTGAAAATGGCTAATAATTCACTGCATTCTGTGTATTCGGCTGATACTTGTTCTGTGGTTTTCCATCCGATTTCTATTATTACTTTCAACCAAAATTGTGTCTCACTGGCTTCGCTTTCACATATTGTAATTTTATTTTTAACCACTATGTGGTATCTATTACATGCACTGCGCTTGACCCGTGCATTTATTTAAACCCTAAACATTCCAAGCTCTAAGTGAATGAAATAACATGAGAAAAGACTTAAATGTTTTTGATTTTCTGGCTCAAATTCCCTGGTGGGTTAGTGTCACCTTGTCTGCTTCTTTTTATCTGCTGCTTCAATATGTTATCCCCTACTTCGAAAATCAGGGTGCCCTTGTCAATGAAGTGCATGTTTCCGTCGGCCCTGCCTTGGCACCGGTAATTGCACTTGCCCTCCTGACACCTGTTACCTTCTCGTTTCTCAAGTCCAGCCGAAAGAAAAAACTTCATGACCTAAGAAAAGAGATCAAGTTAATCCAGGAGATTCCATGGGAGCAATTGAAGGAACAGGTTGCTGAAGCCTACGGTCGCGCAGGATACCTGATCATGGAAAACGACCCCTTTACCTCTGATCCCAGTATTGACCTTGTCATGCGCAAGAGCGCCAACCTCTACCTCTTGCAATCCAGGTATTGGCGGAACAGAAAACTCGGCCTGCGGGAAGTAAAAAACCTTTTCTCCCTTATGCATGAAAAACAGGCCACCGGTGTATTTCTCCTGACTACAGGCGTTTTTAGCAAAAATGCTCGCCGTTATGCTATAGGCAGACCAATCAACCTTATTGACGGCATACAGCTTGTGGAACTGCTTAGCACCATCAAGGAGATCGAGCCGGCACCAAAATCTTTACAGTAATAATAATTCAAATACTGGTCGCCTGCGTGGATCAAATCTCTGCCGCAGACAGCTATACCGATAAACACGTGTCAAGTCTGGCTGTGCAGCATGCATGGTCTCCATGAACTGGTAAGCCAATACAGGCGGGCCTTGAACCTTGGGATTTCCCCTTATTCATTTGGACCACACAAGATTGTATTGCTATTACCTCTATTAGTGGTTATCTTTAATATTAGTTCACGTGCAGTAAATGTTTGTAGTCAGAAATTACAGAAGACTCACCGCACTAATCGCCTTAGACGAGTGCGGTTTTTTGTTTTTAGGGCTTGCAATAACACGACTGCCAAACCCGGTTTATCTTGAGATTTACCGGGGCCCTATTAATGAGTGGTTCCCAAAGGAACCCGTACAAAAGGAGTAGTAAAGATGTCAGAAGGTACAGTAAAATGGTTTAATGATGCAAAAGGATTTGGTTTTATCGAGCAGGATGGTGGCAATGACGTATTCGTTCACCACACAGCTATTCAGGCAGATGGTTTTAAATCTCTTGATGAGGGTGGACGCGTTTCGTTCGACATTGTCGATGGCGCCAAAGGCCCTGCTGCTGCAAATGTTATGAAATTATAATATTCAGTAATCAGATCGCAATAAAATGCCCTGCTTTCGAGCAGGGCATTTTATTTTGGGCCTTCCACCAAAACACTCTGCCTATTTTCTAACACTGGTCAAACCCGTTATTGCCCTGAAGCAATACGTTGAGGTCCCCATAGCAGGCAGTTAAAAGGCCATGCTTTTTCTTTTTTTCATGTTTTCCCCTTGCCCATCACAAAAGATATATGCTATATAGTGTATACATAAAATAAAACCTAACAACATGTTGTATATGTCCGCCTGATTTTACAAACAGGCCATGTGAAAAATATAACTGCTTAAATGCAATAAAGCAGGATTGAAGCAGGTACAACTCATGGGCATACTGTTCGCACTCGCAAAAGCTCTGGAAGCAAGGGATGACAACACATCCAGCCATTCACTGAACGTCACCAGATATTCAATGATACTTGGCCTGTATTTAGGCCTTGATGAAGAGGAACTTCGAGTCCTGAGCCAGGGCGCCCTGATGCATGACCTGGGCAAAATCGGCATCCCGGATGATATTCTGAAAAAACCGGGCGATCTGGATGAGGCCGAATTTGAAATCATCAAAAAGCACCCGATGGTGACTGCAGAAATCCTGGACTCCCTTGAAACATCCAACCACTTTGCTGATATTGCCCGCTCGCACCACGAGAGATGGGACGGTGCCGGCTATCCGGATGGCCTGGACGGTGAAAACATCCCGCTCCTTGCCCGCATCGTATCCATCGCAGATGCCTGGGATGCCATGACCAGCAACAGAGTATACCGGGATGCAATGAGTGAGAATATTGCGCTTGATATCTTTGAAAGGGAAAAAGACTCGGGCCAGTGGGACCCATACCTGGTAGATAAATTCATTACACTTATTCGCCAGGGAAAAGGCTCCAATGATTATTCGATGGCTGTTTAAGTGTTTTTAATTGAAAGACTTAAACAAATTGCCAAATTGCCGCCCCATTCCCGGGCTGATTTGATGCAATTATTTCAGATGTTATGTTAGCAGTTTTTTCGCCACAAAAATATTCCCAAAAGAATACCCATTGCGCCAACTACAATACCCGTTATTTGTTTGTACCCAAGTGTAAAATGGTCAGGGTCAACATCTCCGACACCAATATAATCGGCGGATAATGAAACAATAAAAAGTATGGATCCACAAATTAGTAATATTATTCCTGCTGTTTTTGTTTTATTCAAAATGATCTTCCTGTACTTGCAAAAATATTGATCTCTATAACGACTTAATTGCATTCAACTCTCAATACAATTATCTCAATCTGTCAAAAAACTGATTTAACTTTTATTTGGTCAGTTGCATATAATTTTCGTACAGTAAATCATTTAGCAGCAGGCGATAAAGCATACCCTTCTGCCCAATAATCTATATTAAGCACCCCATTAAGATGATCAATTTCATGTTCCAGTAAAGCTGCATTACGATTTCTTGCTATCAGGATTTTTTCCCTGTTGTCCAGCCCCTTGTATTTCACCTTTACATAAGCGGACCGTTTAAGAATTTTATTGTCACCATCATGGACTGACATACAGTCATCCTTACCTGAATATACCCCTTCCCTTGCCAGTATCTCAGGATTAATCATTACTTTAATTACCCCGTTTACACCGCAGACAATCAGCCTCTCCAGTATACCCACCTGGGGTGCTGCCAAGCCTCTTGGCAATGAACTTTTCATAACAAGATCAATCATTGTCCGATATCGTAAAGTAGCAATCATATCATTACTTAACGAAATTATATGATTATCAATATGGTCTATCCGGTTTGAAATTTGACGAAGGATTGGATCAGGATGTTGTACTATTCTCAACACATTATTGTTTTTCCTGTAGAAACCTAAATATGCCCCGATTCCGACAGCGACAACAGCAATATGCAATCCAACTATTAAAAAACTTCTTTTATTGAACAAAAAGTTACTCTCCATCATTTGCAGTTGACAACGGCACTCCATAATCCCGACACGTTAAAAACGAGGACTTACTACACCTTACCATAATGTTGAACTGGAGTATTCTCAAACTCAATTAAAGTCTATATAAGAAATGCTGCATTTCATCAAAGTTAAAATTACTCAAACCGACCAGAAGCAAGGGTCGATGGCAAACAGGGCTAGGCTTCATTAGCTGCCAACCCTTTTCCCTTGACTTTGCTTCCTATTTTTTCTACTCAATTCAGAAGACTCTTTTGATACCAGAAACTTTAGAAAAACAGGGTTTACCGCAGCCCTTTTTCTTTTCAACCACAATGGAGGTCACAAATGTCCTGGAAGCCAGAAACCCTTGCCCTGCATGCCGGCCATACCCCGGATTCAACAACCCGCAGCCGTGCCGTCCCTATTTACCAGACCACGAGCTATGTCTTTGAAGATACGGAAGATGCGGCCCAGCTCTTCTCGCTCAAGCCCGAGGTATGGGCCCCGCGCCTCAACCTGGATCATGACGGCCTGCGGCCCGGCGATTTCAAACCAGAGGCCACCGGCAACATCTACACCAGGATCATGAACCCCACCACCGATGTCCTGGAAAAAAGGATGATGCACCTGGAAGGCGGAGTGGGCGCCCTGGCGACCAGCTCCGGCTCATCCGCCATTACCTATGCAATCATCAACATCTGCCGTCCGGGGGATAACATAGTCTCCTCCGCCAGCCTTTATGGGGGTACCTACAACCTGTTCCAGCATACCCTGCCGCAGTACGGTATTGAAACAACCTTTGTGGACGCCTCCAGCCCCGAGGCATTTGCCGCAGCAATCAATGACAAAACCAGGTGCGTCTTTATCGAGACCATCGGCAACCCCAGGCTTGATACACCTGATATTGAAAAAATCGCCCGGATCGCCCACGATGCGAATATTCCACTGATTGTAGACAACACGGTAGCAACACCTTATATGTGCAGACCTTTTAATTATGGGGCCGACATCTCGGTCCATTCCCTGACCAAGTTCTGCGGCGGCCACGGCACCAGTATTGGCGGCATTATCATAGACAGCGGCACGTTCGACTGGCCAGCCTCGGGTAAATTCCCGATGTTCACCGAACCTGACCCCTCCTACGGCGGTGTGGTCTGGAGCGACGCTGTCTTAAATGCCGCCTATATTATCCGGGCTCGCACCATCCTGCTGCGGGACATGGGAGCTTGCCTTTCGCCGTTCAACAGCTTCCAGATCCTGCAGGGCATCGAGACCCTGACCCTGCGCATGGAGCGCCACTGCGACAATGCCATGGCAGTTACAAAACACCTTGAAAACCACGACAAGGTCAGCTGGGTGATCTATCCTGGCATGGTCTCGCATCCCACCCACGAGCTGGCAAAAAAATACCTGCACTACGGCTTCGGTGCCCTGGTCGGATTCGGCATCAAGGGCGGCCTTGAGGCGGGCAAATCATTTATTAACAACCTGAAACTCTTCAGCCACCTGGCCAATATAGGCGACGCCAAGAGCCTGGCAATCCACCCGGCCTCCACCACCCATTCCCAGCTCACACCAGCGGAGCAGGAAGCAGCAGGCGCCCCCATTGACTATGTCCGGCTGTCAATCGGCCTGGAACATATCGACGACATCAAGGCAGACCTGGACCAAGCCCTGGCTGGTGCATAATATTACTATATCCCGGTGGCATGGCGAAAGCTGTGCCACCTGATTTTTCAACAAAGAAAATCTGGAGGCCTACAAATGCAATACTATTTCAATAAGATAGTTGAAATGACTTTTGAAGAAACTATCGATAAAGTGACAGAAGAACTCAAAAAAGAAGGTTTCGGGGTTCTTACGGAAATTGACGTTAAAGCTGCCCTGAAAAAGAAAATTGACGTGGATTTCAGGAAGTATAGAATCCTTGGGGCCTGTAATCCTTCATACGCCTATAAAGCTCTTCTAGCCGAGGATAAAATAGGCACAATGCTGCCCTGCAATGTCATTGTCCAGGAAAGAGAGGATGGCAAGATTGAGGTTGCCGCCATTGACCCGATTGCCTCCATGCAGGCAGTAGAGAATGAAAGCCTTGGCGGAATCGCCGTAGAGGTACATGCAAAGCTGAAGAAGGTTATTGAAAATATGTAAGGATACAATCCGGTCAATCAGAACTAAAAGGAAGATTAAAGACCGGGAGAGGATTTACCCTTTCCCGTTGTTCTTCTCTACTTTTTCTATAAACTTCGGATAGAACTCAGGGTAAAGATCCTTCACGCAGTCATTACAAATACCATGGGTAAAATTGGCCTCCGAGTGATCCCTGACATATTCCTCTATCTGCTGCCAGTAACCTTGATCATCCCGTATCTTCTTGCAGGATGCACATATAGGCAGCAAGCCGCTTAAGGTCTTGACTTCGGCCAGGGCTTTTTGCAGACTTTCAATCAGTTTCTCTTTTTCTTTATCCGCCTGTTTGATCTTACCGTAATAATAACAGATCACTCCGCTGAACAGAACAAACGACAGACTCCAAGGCAGCATGGCAGGATTAAAGGACATCTTCACCTGGGCAATAATGCTTTGCAAGTCAAAAGGCTTACCGGCAACATTGTCTGTATTCATGAAGTAGGAAAGCAGCATCACCAGAGGATGCAAAACCAGAAAGCCTGTCAAGGCTCCGGTCAGACAAAATTTATCCAGATATTTACGATTCATTGCTTCCTGTTTTTTTAGAATAAAGAGCGCCTTCGTACAATGACAAAGGCGCTCTTTGGGGTGGCATGAGAAAGGAGGGGTCTTTCTGTACCGTTGTTTATTATTACCAGCCCATCATGTGACCGCCACGGCCTCCGCCGTAACCTCTCATCATGTTCGGGCCATGTTCATATGAGTAGCGATTCCTGACGCCGGCTTCTTCAGCTTTTGCCTCAAGTTCAGTTTCAATGTCGTATAGTTCGCCGGTCAACTTTGCCACCTTTTTCTCGTCTGGATTATCGTTGCGAAGAAGAGCGTTCAACTCGCTTCTCTTGACCACAATTGCTTTACGGCTTGCACTTGAATCATCTCTGAATTTCTCGATGCCCGCAAGATCCTGGTCAGTAGTGGCACGATCTTCCGAATTGTATGAACCGCAATAATCGTTGCCGTAATCAGAGTTGTAGCCCCTTCCACCATGGGCAGAGACTGCCTGAATTCCTGCGAAACTAATTGCACCTATGAGTGCTGCTACTGTTAATACCTTTTTCATTTTTTAGTACTCCTATTAATTTGTTACTGCTTTTTCGTCTTTATTTATCTTTGTCCAAATTGGCGGCCAGCCTTTTTGCCAGGTATATATCAAGTTCCGTGCCAAAATTTATTTTTGACCAGATAAAAAAAATTACCCTGCAATATCAGCAGATTGAGAACAAGTCGGACTGGCAAGGGAGGCAGGTTGGGGGCTGTTGGTGAATGTATAGTTCCTACTCGATTGAAAGACAAAATGAAGAATATTCTTTAACTGGGGGCATCCTTATTGCTGACGCATGCATTTACTTCTTTTGCTTGGATCCAGGCTCTTTTCTCAGACCGTCAATCATATGTCTGATGGCTAAAAAGGGATGGTGCCATATCATGCGGGGCCCGGCATAGCGCATTATATCACGGATTTTCTCTCTCATCTTCGGCTTATAACAATGGATAGGGCAGTTGCCGCAGGTTGTCTTGTTTTCCTGAAAAGGACAATTCTCAAGCCGCAATCGTGCGTATTCAACAAGTTCGTGGCATTCGTCACAGAGTTTCCCTTTTGTCAGGTGATAATCCCTGCAGTAGATACCTATCATGTATTCTACGGTCTTCTGCTCTCTTTTCATGCGGGGATGCATACGGGAAGGGACTTTCTCCATGCTTGGGTTAAGAGTGAAAAGTTATTCTGGTATCTCAGGATACGCAATAATCAACTTACCAGTAGCATCGGGCTCAACGCCTAAATTATGGGCAATCTCACTCCAGCTTCTCCCCTGTTTTTTGTATTGCTCAACCAATACTTCCGGATTCTGCTCCCTGGCATGGGCAAGGATAAAAATCAGGTTCATTTCCTTTTCATTCAGGCCGGACATTCTCAGTTTATTAATTTCTTCGGGCTTAATCTTGTAGAGTTCACCTATTATTTCATCGACAATCCTGATGCCAGCCTCTTCAACAGGCATGCCGGCTTTGATGACTTCCAACAGTGGATCCTTCTTGATTGTTTCCTGCTGAGACAAACCAGAGATAATTTTTTCCCAGGTGTTATTCTCTTTGTGCAATCTGAGAAACTTCCGGATATCTACCCCGGTTATCTTTGCAATTTCCAAGCCGATCAGCAAGTCATCCTGGGCTACTCCCTCATTCATTTTAATCATAACGATCTGTCTTTTGGGAATAGCAAATGATTTTGCCAGCAAACTGTTGAAGCTTGTTGCCAGGATATATTCGTCAGATGCAAACCTGTCGGCGGAGTTATAGCTTCTATCAGTAAAACAGTGACATTGTATGGCGCTTTCTGCAAACACCTGTACCGCCGAACCCAAACTGAAAAGAATAAGGATTATTAGAAAAAAGGAGGATTTTGGTTTGAGCAGATTCATTGGTTTATTGACGTTGTTCTGCTTTATTACATTACTTTTATTGTAAGCCATCACTCAAGAAAATCAAGCGGATTGCACGATATTACACCATTCGCCAGATGCATGGTCTGCCAGTCCAGGTTGGCAATTGCAGACTCTTCAGCCCAGATAACAGAGAGATGAAGATGGGGGAGAATGCTCTTATTCTCAACGGCACAGATCATGGCAATTGCTTCACCTGCCTTGACCAGGGTACCTGTTTGTATGGTTTTAAAAGCGGAGGTGTGGGCGTAAATTGAATAAAGACGCCTGCCCCTCTCCAGAAAATCATGAGCCACCAGAATGGAGGAACCCAGAAGGTCTTTAAAGATACTTACAACCGTGCCTGCATACATGGCAGGCACAATACTTTTTGCAACAAGGTTTACCAGTTTGCCGTTCCTGTCTTCAAAGCAACAGAAATCAAGACCTTCATGAGGTGTCACCCTGCTACATTCCCCATCCCACCACTTGTCAAACGTCTCAAATTCCATGCCCGATTTAAAGACCCAATGTGCAAAGCCCGACCGCTCCAGCCCGTTAAGCATAACAAACGATCTGGTAAAAGATGATTTAGGGATTTTGGACATGTAATAATGAACAAGGACTTGCAAAAAACATTTCTATTCCTACTCCTCAATCTCTGAGAAACCCCAATAGGGAAAATCAAGGCGGTACCTGGAAATCAAGCCGGGGCTGTTTTCACGGCTGGCTACCAGCCACAGCGCATTGACACGTTCGGTTTCTTCCTTGATATCGATGGGCTCCCACTCAGGCAGAAAAATCATGGCATTATCAGCCGTATATTCTATATCGCTTGAATCCTTAAAAAGCCCCATATGAGGAACTCCGTCGTATCGACCGCTTTCCTGACGATTTAATTCCGAGACGATAAGAAAGCCAACCTGCAGTTCATCGCGCATGGATTCAAACTCCCTCAGCCATGCATTTATCCCGGTCCTTTTTTCAGAAAAATCCTTAAACGGCAGCTTATGAAGACTGTCAATCACCACAATGATATCATCCCTTCTTGTCTCATGACGCAGAAAATCAATATGCCGCCGCATAATAGCAGGGGTTATCTGTCGGTCATTTACCACCCGGAAAAACTGCATCATGGTTTGCAGTTCTTCCTGGGCAATTTCAAGACGGCTTTTTTCCTCATCCGTCAGCACGGAAGACACAATTTTATCCACCGGAAGCCTGCTTAAACGGGATAATGTCCTCTGGTATATCTTCTGCGCACCGTTTTCAAAATCATAATAGAGTACAGGCATTTTCTTCCTGGCTATCTCGGTACCCAACTGGATACCAAAACAGGATTTGCCGGCCTTGGGTGCTCCGCCAATGATGTTAATACCGTATATGCCGCCAACCGCCCCATCATAGCGGGTCATGCCGGTACTCAGGGACTGATAACTTTCAGAGAGCTGGCGTTCGATCTTGTCCATTAACAGGTCATACTCGTGACCAGGGGAACGGAAAGGAGAAAACGCCCGGGAACCATTGACCATCCGGGTTACTTCAGCTTTAAAATTTTCCAGATTTTCCTCTGCAAGCTGGGCCAGGTTAAAGCCTCGTTTAAGCTGGGAGGGCCACTGCAGCAGCCTGACCTTAAAGCCAACCTGCTCAGCAAAAGCACGGGCGGCTTCAACTGATTCCGGGGAATGGTTCATCACCATGATTACCGTATTTATATGCTCGAATCGCCTGATATCAATACTTCGCAGGTCGGCTGCATTTGTCACTGCAATACCAGGAAAACCCAGTTCACGCAGACAGAGAAGGTTCTGCTCACCTTCCACCACGAACAGGGCGCCATCTTCACAATGATCAATATCATTGAGATTGAAAATCTGTAAACCATTGGTGGCAAATGATTGATCACCGTGCCAGAAGTGCTCGGTTTCATCTTCCGGCATAATGCAATGTGCTGTATAGCATTTACCGTTTTGCATAAAGTATGGATAGACTATATAGCGGCCATTATAGCCGATTTTCATTTCTTTCAGTGTGTCAGTTCCCACTCCGATCCTGGCAAAGTATGCTTCAATATTGGGGGTCAGCTTGTCCTGATATTTATTTATTTCCTGATTTATATTGCCACTTGGAAACTTCAATGACTGGGCATACGGTTGACGGTCCGGGTCATAGCCGGGGACCGTGGCAGGATCCAAACCACTGAGCCTGGCAAAATGGAGTGCAAATCCACCGGGGACACACCGGTTCTGACAGCGGAAGTATCCCGCGAAATAGCTTCTCGCACCCAGATAAACAACCAGAGTGCCAGCCTTGTCACCTTCCTTGTCTTTGCAAAATGGGCAGGGCCCCTTCAACATGGTGCCTTCAATTATGCCCCCGGGAAGATGCTCCCGGTAAAAACTTGCTAATTTTTCATTGCGTGTCATAGCTCAAACCTTGATGATCTTATAAAAAGTCTTAACAGCAAAAGCGCCTCAATTATATTGACATATTATAAACGTTATACGTGTCGTAATCGTGCTTTTCGGAGTCTCACTTCGTTCCCTATCTGCGATTCCGACAAACCTTAAAGATGCCTAAGATTGGACTGCTGCTGAAGTGGGGAAAAGTGTATTTTCTCCAATAAATC
>JAAXQI010000153.1 GCA_012974315.1 Desulfobacterales bacterium
TTTGCCGAAATAATATTTAAGAGAAACGAAGTCAAGAATTTTAGTTAGTAAAAAACTTAACTATGGAGTTGATCTATGGCAAAACAAAAATTTATTGACGCTGTAAGAGGAAAAAGGACAGAAACTGCGCCATGGGTACCATATGCTGGTGTCCATTGTGCCTTTCTCATTAATGAACCGGCCGACAAGTACCTGCAAGACCCGGCGCTCCTGGCCAAAGGACTTGTTGAGACCGCAAAAAAATACAAGGCAGACGGTATTCCCCTGGTTTTTGATCTTTCAATCGAAGCCCATTCTCTTGGCTGCGAGCTGAAATGGTGGGAGGATAACGTTCCTTCTGTAACCTCCCATCCCTGTTCCGACAAGACTCCTGCCGAGGCAGGTTTGCAGATGCCGACCAAGGATTCAGGACGCTGGCCGATTCTTTTTGAGGCCGCCCGAATTGCTAAACCTCAGCTCGATGAACTCGACTGCGCCATCATCGGCGGTATCACTGGTCCACTGACCTTGGCCTCCCACCTGGCCGGAGTGCGTATCTTTACCGATGTTATTAAAAACCCGGCATTTGCAGCTGAGGTTTGTGAGTTTGCAGGCAAAGTAGGCGCCATAGCCGCCCAGTTTTATGTTGATATGGGTTGCGATGTTATAGCTATAATTGACCCTGTTGCCTCCCAGATCAGATCCAAAACATTTCAGGAATATGTAAGCCCGAATGTCAAGGCTGCAATCAAGGTTATCAATGATGCTGGCCGCACTTCCGACTTTTTTATCTGCGGAGATGCCACCAGGGTAATGAAGGATGTCTGTGAATTGGATACCCACGGTTTTGCCATTGACGAACAGTTGAACATGAACTTTGTCCGTGATCTGGCAAAAGAATACGGCAAGGGTTTCGGTGGTAATCTGAAACTGACACTTGCCCTCAGCCTGGGACTGCTGTCACCTCGCGAGGATGCTATTGTCAGTCTCTCGGCAGGAGGGCATATCGGCTATACTTTTGCCCCTGGCTGAGACATGCCTTATGATGTTCCGTCGGAACATATAGAGCAAGTACTCGAAGCTAAGGAATGGTATGAGACCTATTACGCCAAGTATCCTGAATCTTGGTAGAAACTTGTATAAAGGAGAATGGTGTAATGGCAGAAAAAATTCAAATTGATGTATTGACCCTTGATAGCGTGCAATGTGCTGCCTGTGGATACATGATGGAATCCATCGCGGCTCTGCCGGATGATGTTCAGAATATGATTCAATATTCGGAATGGTCAATCAAGAATAAAGAAGGTATTGGCAAATTTATGGAATTGAAAGGCAGAGTTTTGCCATCAATTTGCATCCAGGGAGATCTTGTTTTTGAAAGTCTTATCCCGCAGTACGAAGAGCTCATTGACGAAATGGCGAAACGTGCCCCGGATGAGGCAATTAAAAACAGACTCCTGTCACTCCGTGACGAAGGATTCAACTTTTCCAAAATTGCAGAGAACCTTGAAAAGGCCGGTGCAGGCCTTAAAACAAAGGCTGGTTGAGATTTTTTGATTGAGCGATTTTTAGACTAGGCCTAGCTTAATAATCAAACAATTCAACTTGCCTCCTACTGGGACTCAGTTTAATAACCCTTTATGCCCTTTAGGGTACTTGTGGGATGTAAAAGCTTTTACAAAATTGATTTCTTGTTAAAAGCACGGAATAAATTTTTAAGGCACTAAATTGATCAGTCCTTGACCGGACTGAAAATCTGCAGATGCAGCTTTTCAGTCCGGTCTTCCTTGTGATAATCATTATCAAGTCTTAAAGTATAAAAATGGATACGACACATACTAAAGTCTTTCTTATCACCGGTTTTCTGGGAAGCGGCAAAACAACATTCCTCAATAAGATTATTGCCCGCTTTCCAAAGGACAAGAAACTCACCATTCTCATGAATGAATTTGGTGAAATAGGCATTGATGGCACTTTGGTGGAAGGCGATGCCATAGATATGATGGAAATCAGCCGTGGTTCAATTTTCTGCGTCTGCGTGAAAACCGATTTCATCAAAGGCCTTTATGAGCTGAATACAAAAATCAAACCTGACATCCTGCTTATGGAATCAACCGGAGTCGCTAATCCTTCTGACTTGAAACGGGACTTGCAACTACCGATTTTCAACGATCGTTTTCAATTTAAAGAACAATTCTGTCTCCTCGATGCGGTTCATTTTCATGATGCCTTTGAGGCTTTTGCCTCCCTGGAAAAGCAGATTGCATCTTCCACGGTTTTCATCATCAATAAAGTTGATCTTGCAACACCGGAATCCATCAATAGGATCAAACAGATCGTTGGTGAATTTCATCCTGACCCTGTATTTTTTGAAACAACTTACTCCGATATACCGCTTGAGCAGTTTTTTTTCGAGGAACTGCGGGAAGACAAAGGCACCCTGCCGGTAGATTCCGGCAAGGACGAAAAAAAGATTCTGTCTGCCTCCGAGCTCGAAACATATATTGATGACCTCCTGGACCAGCCAGATCTTGAGATTTCACCACCGGATGAACTGGTCTCAGTATCCTACAAATGGACAGGCGATGATCTCAGCCAGATAAAAGAAATGGCGGACAGCCTGCCTTCCTCTGTCATCCGGGCCAAAGGTTTTGTTGAGGCAGAAGACATCATGTATATCTTCAGCTATGTCATGGGGGACTGGACCATAGAAGATCCTGGAATACCGGCAGAACGCATAAAACACAAAAACACAGTGGTTTTTATCGGCCCTATAGATTCCATGGAAGGGATCGGCAAGGCAGCCGAAAAAGGAAACTGGACAAAAGGTGAAGTATTCCAGCCACAAAACCTTGACACTCTTCTCAAAAAGTAGACCACTTATAGTGATGAAGGACAGCAATAATGGTTCACGAACCTTTTGAATATAACGCCCATGCTGCAGATGTTTTTACCCGTGAAGTGATGGCACGATCGGGTCAGGATATTACCGCCTGTTATCAGTGCAAGAGATGTGCTTCAGGGTGCCCGGTTGCCGAAGATACAGACATGGTTACTCCCAACCGGCTGATCCGCATGGTCTTACTTGGGGATATTGAAAATGCCTTAACAAACAAGTTGACGTGGAAATGTTTGTTCTGTCATACCTGCGGAACCCGATGTCCCAACAACATCAAAACGGGCAGAATTGCCGATACATTGAAGAAAATGGCACTTGATGCAGGCATAGATCCCCAGCAGCCGGAATATAAGAATTTTCACAGGGCCTTTTTTAACTATAGCCTGCGTTGGGGCCGGATCAATGAAATCGGCATGATGGGTGAATTTCAACTGCGGAATATGTGGGATCATCTCAAAAAGGGAAATTACGTCGCCATTTTTTCCGAACTCATCGGGAA
>JAAXQI010000085.1 GCA_012974315.1 Desulfobacterales bacterium
ATCTTTTCCTGTCCTGATTGCAAATCCAGTGCAATAAAAATTACCAGGGGAGATGAGATGCAGATTGTTGATATGGAGGTTAATTGAGATTTTAAAATCCGTCTTAAGAACCATGATAATAAAATGAATATCTTCATTTTTCTATAAAAAACCCCGAGGTAAACCCAATGACAAGATTCTTAAGAGTTGCAATGACAATACTTTTATTGCTGCTTGTGAGTTTTATCCCATTTACAGCCCAGTCCGAGGTTGATTGGGACATTTCAAATGCGATTCAGCTTGATGAAACGCCAATAGATGTTGCCCAGGCCCAGGGAGGTGAATTGACTTATCTCCTCACAGACCAGGCTAAAGTGTACATCTATTCTGTTGCAGGCAAACTGGTGGGAACAATCCCGGTTGATCCTTCTGTGACCGATATTGCGATTTCTGCCAAAGGAGAACAACTCTATCTCATAAACAGTAAACGGAAAACATTAAAAACATATGATATCAGTTTCATTGTTGACTTCAATGTTGAGGGTTCGCCTTTTCTAGGTCCTGCAGATGCCAAAGTTGTGGTTGCCGTATTCAGCGACTTCCAATGACCTTACTGCGGCAAAATTATGCCGCTGTTTGAGCAGGTGCTCGACAAGTATCCGGATAACGTAAAAATTGTTTTCAAGCATTACCCACTCGCTTTTCACAATCAGGCGCTTCCCGCAGCTCTTGCTTCCATGGCGGCCGGCGAACAAGGAAAATTCTGGGAATATCATGATGAGCTTTTTCTTCATCAGAATAGTTTGTCCAGTGACAAGTATTTGGAAATTGCTCAGAATTTGGGCCTTGATTTGAAAATGTTTTCTTTAGACATGATGAGGCCTTCAATACGTAAAAAAGTTGAGCAGGATATTAGCGATGCCAAAAAGGCAGGTGTAACAGGCACTCCAACCCTTTTTGTTAATGGCAGGAAAGTTAAAAAGCGTGATTTTGATGCCATGAGTAAATTGATTGATGCTGAACTTGCCAAGTTGCAAAAATAGAAGACAGAACAGGAAAGTCCAGCCATATGCCGGAAATGAAGCTCATATTTGAAGATAATAATCTGGCAAGGCTTTTATACGGAGACCTGAACAAGAATCTGACCACTATTGAAAAAAACATTGGCGTCTCAATAAAGGCGCGTGGCAATGAGTTGGCCCTAGAGGGCATGAAGCATGAAGTTGAAGTTGCTGCCATGGCCCTTAAGCAATTATATGAACTTCTTAAAGCGGGCTATCCGGTTTACCCTTCAGATGTGGCCTATGGGCTTCGCATCCTTGAACGTTCCTCCAAGGCAAACCTGAAGGAAATATTTCTTGACAGGGTCTATATAACAGCCAATCAGCGCGTGGTTTCTCCCAAGAGCGTCAATCAGAAGAATTACATTGACTCAATCAGAAATAATGACATTGTTTTTGGAATCGGGCCGGCGGGAACCGGTAAGACTTATCTGGCAGTGGCAATGGCCATTTCTGCATTGACCAGCAATCAGGTTAAAAATATAATTTTGACTAGGCCAGCTGTTGAAGCAGGTGAAAATTTGGGTTTTCTTCCTGGTGATATGGCCCAAAAGGTTGATCCATATTTGCGCCCGCTCTATGATGCCTTAAATGACATGTTGGGCAGGGAGAAGGTCATTGAATATATTGAAAAAGGGATTGTGGAAATTGCACCCCTGGCTTTTATGAGAGGCCGGACATTAAATAATGCCTTTGTTATTCTGGATGAAGCACAGAATACATCTCATGAACAGATGCAAATGTTTCTGACTCGTCTGGGATTTGATTCTAAAACTGTCATAACCGGTGATATTACCCAGATAGATCTTCCTGGAGGGAAACAGTCAGGGCTTATTGAAGCTTCCCGTATATTGAAGAAAATAAAGGGAATAGTTTTTTGTTCCTTTTCGGATGTCGATGTTGTCCGGCATCCACTCGTGCAGGATATCATCCGTGCCTATGCTAAAAAAGAAATGAAGCCTGGAAAAATAAAATCTATATCAAAACCCAAAAAATAAAATCAGTAAAAAAATAAATTATAAACCTCATTAATTTTATGCTGTAATAATCTACAATGCCGATTCTTTTTCAGAATAACTTTCAGCACGCATTCCCCCGTGTTAACGAATTGCAAGTTTCAAAAACCGCGGAGTTTCTCCTTGCATTGGCAGGAAGATCTGATGCGGAATTGAGTATTCTGCTTGTTGATGACCAGCATATTGCCGAGTTAAATAAAACCTGGCGCCGCAAAAGTGGACCAACCAATGTGCTGTCCTTTTCATTAACAGAAGGTGAAGATTTGACAAGGGCCGGGAATTTACTTGGCGATATTGTTATTTCTGTTGATACTGCTGCACGGGAAGCCAGAAAAGAGAGGATTTCAGTCCATCAGCGTTTAAACGTACTGCTTGTTCATGGCCTTCTGCACCTTCTTGGTTATGACCATGAGAAGTCAGACTCTGAAGCGGAAAGAATGTTTAGAAAGGAAAGGGAACTTTTACTTGAGTTAAAAAGAAAAAGGAGAGAAGAAATGATAAGACTCGCAGTGAATGTTGATCATGTGGCAACCTTACGTCAGGCCCGTGGCATCAGCGAGCCTGATCCTGTACTTGCCGCAGGTATCTGTGAACTTGCAGGAGCTGAAGGCATTGTGGTGCACCTGCGTGAGGATAGAAGGCATATCCAGGATAGAGATGTCTTGATACTGCGGCAGACGGTTAAGACCAAACTCAATCTGGAAATGGGGGCTACTCAGGAGATTATAAAATTTGCTCTGAAGCTTAAGCCGGATATGGTGACCCTTGTTCCTGAAAAAAGGCAGGAGTTGACGACTGAAGGAGGCTTAAATGTTGCCGGGCAAAAAAAGAAGCTAAAAAATGTTATTTCCCAGATGAATGATAGCGGTATTCCGGTAAGTTTGTTTATTGATCCTGATTCGCGGCAGATTGAGGCATCCCATAATATTGGAGCCACCTTTGTCGAAATCCATACTGGCAGGTACAGTGATGCAACAAGTGAAGAGGAAACTGAGCAGGAATTTGAACTGATTGTTGCTGCTGCAGAAGAGGCATATGAAGCAGGCCTGCGGGTGAATGCCGGGCATGGTCTTAACTATGTCAATACAACCCGGGTTGCATCACTTGATACAATTGAAGAGTTGAGCATAGGCCATGCTGTTATGGCACGCGCAATTTTTGTTGGACTTGACCAGGCGGTTCGGGAAATGCTTGGCCTTATGATGTAATTTTATGTCCCATTTTCGGTGTTTATACCCCTCAGGGGGATACTAAAAAGAGTGCTCTGAAAGGGTGCTTACCTGAACCTGGAATACAAAATGATTCACAGATTCAGGATAATTTTAAAGACTCTGTCCGGAAGTTTCAGTGAGTGGGAGTTATTGCTGGGGTAGAGTAATGATGAAAGTTGCTCCTTCTCCTGTTGTGCTTTCAACATCTATTGTTCCGTTGTGCTCTTCGATTATGTTTTTGACGATCGCAAGTCCGAGGCCGGTACCTCTATTTTTGTTTGTATAAAATGGTGTAAAAATCATCCCCAGCTTATCTTTGGAGATGCCGACCCCTGTATCCTTAATCCTGATGACAACGTTTTTCTTGTTCCCTTCTGATGCCTCTAAACTGCTGTTAACAGAAAGAGTCCCGCCGTCCGGCATAGCCTGGACTGCATTGACAAAAAGGTTAAGAAACACCCTGTAGAGCAAGTTTTGGTCAATATCAATCGGTTTAATTGCCGGGTCAAGGTTTTGTTCAAGCCCTATTTGATTTATAGCAAGTTCAGGCTGCAGGAACTCTATTACCTTCAATAAAGGGTCATTGACGTCAGCTGATGCAAAGTTTGGAACCTGAGGTCTGGCAAAATCCAGGAATTCCCGGACAATATCATTCAGACGGATGGTTTCTGCTACTATGATTTCAGCAAGATGTCTACTGGTGGGTGCCTGTTCTTTCAAGCGCTTGTTCAGGAGCTCGCCTGTGCTTCGGATAATTCCAAGGGGATTTTTGATCTCGTGTGAAACAGAGGCCACCATTTCTCCAAGAGTTGCCAGTCTTTCAGCATGATGGAGTTTGCCTTCCAGGCGTCGGCGTTCTTCATCCCTCGCTTTGGTTATCTGGTCTGCTTTGGTAACTATCTGCATGAGTATGAAGAAAAATGTTCCCATGATCAGGATGGAAACTATAATAATGGTGAGCTGCAGCCGAAGTATTGCCTCCATGTCATCTGAAAGATCCTGAACCACTTTGGTTACTCCCATAACTTGATCAGTTCTTTCGCTGAGAGGATTCTCTCTTCGAAAAGGGATGTAGGTCATGAGCTTTGAAGAAATTGGTTCAGACCCGGGTAGGAGATTCAAAAGAGAGGAGTTTGATATAAGCCGGGAACTGTTGTTCCCCTTGAGAGCATTTTCATATTCAATGCCTCCCATGTCTCTCTTTCCCACCTCCTCTGGAATAGTGCTGTATGATATTATGTTTTCATGGGAGTCAAAAATGGTTACTGAATCGACTTTCAAGCCTTCGGTAGTATTGCGTACAACTGTATCGAGCATTTTAAATTGGGATGGATTTCTGAGGGCAATTTCTTTGTAACGCAATGCGGTTGGCAGAACAAATTGCAGAAATACCTGCCTGTTAACATGTTCTGCCAGAAGAAGCGAGTATGATTCGCTCCGATCAAGCATAACCTTTTTAGCATAATTGGATATAACCCAGGAGAGAACCATTGTGGTTATAAGAATTAACCCAAGTCCAGTGAATGAAAAGAATTTTACCAACCTGAAAGGTCTGGGTGATTTGATTTTCGATTTTTGAGAACGGATTACCATTTAGCAGACTCCACAACGTTTGCACAGAGATGTATCACATGGGACTGTTGTTTTGGCCTGTAGAGCTTTTTGATATTCGGACCAGAGATATTTACGGTCAATTCCATGGTCAATTATCTCCCAGGGGAACAGCTCATTGAGGTCCCTTTGACGGGTGGTGTAATCTGCAGGGTTGATATTTTCTTCTTTAAAAGCTTGACGCCATGTGCAATTATGAAGGACCATCTGGAGCAAGGCTCGTCCGACCCTGCGGTCTCCACGGGAAAGAGTCGCCTGGGAAAACGCCTTTTCCGGGCTTTCCGCCTTGATGCGAATATTCCCCTGGGCACCGATCGTCTTACGCAGAAATATTAATTTTTGCTTTAAGCTCGCAACCTCTTCCATGGGGTGAAATTGAAAAGGTGTCCATGGCTTGGGGATAAAACAGTTTATACTAAGAGTCAAGAGGCTGATTTTCCCTTTAGTACGCCCTATATCTAAAATTTTCCCTTTCACTTTCATGATCAGGGCCACCATTTCATCCAGGTCAGCCTGTGTTTCAGTTGGCAGGCCGATCATAAAGTAGAGTTTCAGGTTTTTGATCCCTTTCTGTGCAAGAATTTCAACTGCTGCCATCACATCATCTTCTGTTATCCCTTTGTTGATAACCTGCCGCAAGCGCTCAGAGCCTCCATCTGGAGCAATGGCCGCGCTTTTAAGATTACTTTGGCCCAGCAATTCTGTCAGTGAGGAGCTGATGATATCAGCACGCAGGGAAGAAAAGGACAGCGAGCATGATTCGTTCGCCAGGTAGTCTGCTATCAGAGAGACATCTTCCGGTTTAGCCATTTCCATGCCGAGAAGTCCTATTCGTGAGCAACCATCAGGCCTGGAATCAATTGCATTGATAATGGATTGTGCTTTCCAGAGCCGAGGTGGGCGATAGATGAATCCGGCAGCGCAAAATCTGCAACCACGACTGCAGCCACGACCGAGTTCTGTCATAAACAGGTTGGAAAATTCAGCCGAGGGCGAGAGAATTTTTGAATGTGCGGCATAGTCTCCTGGAGAATCCAATATTACTTTTTTAATTCTATCTGGAAGTGAAGGGTAGTTCGAATCTGGGATGGTTGTTAAAAGTTTACCATCGGTATCGTGTTTAACTTCATAAAAGGCAGGCACATAGCACCCAGGAAGTGCAGAAGCAATTTTTACCAGTAATTCATTTTTGTTCTTGCCAATTCCATCCATTAATTGTTCCATAACAGGAATCAATACCGGTTCAGCCTCACCAATAATAAAAAGATCAATAAACGGAGCCAAAGGCTCAGGGTTCATGAATGTGGCAACGCCTCCGGCAACAATGAGTGGTTGTCCACCTGCTGCTTGTGCTGTGACGTCAATACTCTTGTTGCTTCTGTGGGAAGCCAGTGAATCGATACCTGCCAATTCAAGCATCATAATCAGATTTTGATAGTCCTGTTCAAAACTGACTGAGAAAAGAAGAAAGGGGAAATCAGAGAGCGGCCTGCCGGATTCTACAGATAAAGGTTTGTCGTTTGATTCAGGGAAAAAGACTCTTTCGGCAACAATAGAATCATCCTGGTTCAGCAGGTCATAAACAAGCTGAAAGCCAAGGTTGGACATACCCAGTGAATAGATATTAGGATAGATGAGGGCGACCGGAACTCTATTCTTCCATTTTTTTTTAATACTGCCTTTTTCAAGGGAAAAATATTCGCGAGTGCCCGGAACACCGGCGGTAAACTTTGAATTCCTGCCCATAAAAATAAAGGTTAAGCTAAGAGAATGGCCGCATTAATTGCAACACGATTCAGGAAGTTGATTTTCCTGGTTTTGTTTACGATTGCATAAGAATCAAGTTGTTAATAACCCGTAAAAAAATGAAGCAAAAGATGCAGAGCATATCACCATTAATTGTATGAAACTATAGTAACCATATCGGGGGAGAAGGCAACATAATCTCAAGTTTATATTTTCATTGAAATTTAGTCTGCAGCCTGCCTCAAGTAAGTCGGTGTATCAAGTTCAGCCTCGTCAAGGGTGCTGGGGAACGGAAGAGATTGTTTTCTGACTATTCCTGGATTACGACGAGTAAAAGTTTTGTTCAGTCTGCTGTTGGAAGAACCCTGTGTTACTCCATCAGTGACTGAAATGGTTTCTTCTTTGGCTTTATTGTTGGCAACAACCTGAATCGGCCTTTTGATGGTTTGAGCATCTTCCATGCCCGATACCCCGGTAGCAATTACAGTAACTCGTATCTCATCCCCGAGGCTATCATCAAAAAGTGCACCGACAATAATATTTGCGTCAGGATGAGCTTTCTCCGAAATCAGGTTAGATGCTTCCATGAATTCATTCATGGTGAGGGAGTTTTCCGAGGCTGAAATATTGATCAGTACGCCTCTGGCGCCATCAATCCCCACATCCTGTAAGAGGGGATTGTCAATCGCTCGTTTAGCAGCCTCGATTGCACGATTTTCGCCTACACCTACGCCAGCTCCCATCAAAGCGGGGCCTACTTCCTTCATTACGGCACGCAGGTCTGCGAAGTCGACATTCATATGGCCCGGAAGATTTATCAGGTCGGTAATTCCTTTTACTGCCTGTAAAAGGACCTCGTCAGCCTTTTTCATCATATCCATGAGCTTGCTGCCCTTTTGCATAATGGTCAACAGTCGGTCATTGGGTATCGTGATAATAGTATCAACATGTTTTTTTAACTCATTCCAACCCTCATCAGCCTTTTTCATCCTTGCCTTTGCCTCAAAAAAGAAGGGTTTGGTAACAACTGCCACAGTGAGTGCTCCCATCTCCTTGCTGATTTTTGCAACGACAGGTGCCCCACCTGTTCCGGTTCCACCTCCAAGGCCCGCTGTAATAAAAACCATATCTGCTCCCTTGAGTACTCCGCGGATCTCCTCAAGGCTTTCAAGGGCAGCTTCTTTACCACGTTCCGGGTCAGCTCCGGCACCAAGTCCTTTGGTTATGCCGGGACCAAGCTGCAGGCAGACATCCGCCCTGGAGTTTTCCAGGGCCTGTATGTCCGTATTGGCAGCGATGAATTCAATACCCTGAAGTTTGTTGTCTACCATTGTGTTAACGGCGTTTCCACCACCACCACCAATACCAATAACTCTGATTCTGGCCAATGATTCTTCTGCCATCCTGAATTCCATCTTCTTTCCCCCTTTTCAGTTACTTTTTGTCTATGAGATCCGTAAATTTTAAAACTGGTTTTATATTTTAAAATTGTCCATCCTATGTATTTATTCTCTTTACAGGTTGCTGCTGAACCAACCTTTCATCATACCAACTACGCCTCCTATTGCTTTTTTCCCGGGTACTCTCCATTTTTTGCCTGAGGCATTCCTGCTGGCATAAATTACCAACCCGACACCTGTTGCATTCTGTGGTGAGTTAATGCTTTCAGGTGCTTCATGGATTTCGCGCGGGTATCCTATTCTGACCGGCAGATCAAAAATCTGTTCAGCAAGATCAACGATATTTTCAAGAAGGGCCGTTCCTCCGCAAATAACGACACCGGCATTTAATCTGTCCTTGTATGTAGAATCTATCATCTCCTGGTTGAGGATGATTAACATCTCTTCAATGCGTGGCTCCAGGATTTCACCCATGATTTTCTGTTTGACTTTTCGGGGTTTTCTGTCGCCTACAGTTGGTACTTCAATAACATTGTCACCATCTATCATTGAGGTGAGGGCGGAACCGTAACAATTCTTTAATCGTTCTGCCTCCTGGAAAGGTGTGCGCAATCCTACGGACAAATCGTTGGTCAGGTTATTGCCTCCTAAGCCAAGCTCATATGTGTGCTTGATTGTTCCCCCGGAAAAGATAGCAAGATCAGAAGTGCCTCCGCCGATATCAAGCAGACCAACCCCAAGGTCCATTTCTTCCCGGGATAAAACTGCATTTGCCGACGCCAGTGACTCCAGAACAATATCAGCTACCTCAAGGCCGGCCCTGTTGCAGCACATAACCAGATTATGGACAGATGTTGAGTCACCGGCCACAATGTGAACATTGGTTACCAGTCTGACCCCGGTCATGCCGAGTGGGTCCTGGATGCCGGTGTGGTCATCCACCATGAATTCCTGAGGGAGAACATGGATGATTTGCTGGTTTTGTGAGAGATTAACAGCTCTTGCGGCATCTATAACCCGGTCGATGTCATCCTGGCGGATCTCACGGTTTTTTATGCCGACAATGCCAGGACTGTTAAAGCCCTTGATATGACTTCCGGCAATACCGACACAGACTGTATTGATTTCGCACCCTGCCATTTCTTCAGCTTGTTCTACTGCGTTACGGATGGAATGAACCGTGCTTTCAATATTAACGACCACGCCCTTTTTTAAACCTATGGAAGGATGGGTACCGATGCCGATAATATCAATTTTCTCCTCGAACACTTCACCAATGACAGCACATATTTTTGTGGTGCCGACGTCAAGTCCTACTATCAGTTCTCCCCGCTGCTTCTTTTCCATCTTTCTTATCCTCGATGCATGCTGTCAGATCCTGCTTTGCCGACCAGAATAGTGTCCTTCTGATAGTCCAAGCGGATATATGAAACGTTGGCAAACTCCCTGGTTTTATAAAGATCCCTCAATACTTTTACCAAACGATAGTACCCGGTTGAAATGTCTCCATTTGCTCCCATGTAAATAGGGAACGCCCTTTCCAGCAGATAGAGAAGCAATTCACCATTCTCGGTGATATGGATTTCAGAAATATTCTGTTCAGGCAGAATTGAGTTATTTCTGGAAGCCAGCTTCAGTAAATCCATGACATCCTGCAGGATTTCAGGTGTTTTGGTTGTATTAGTTGAGTTAAAAGTAAATTTCTCAAGACCGGTGACAACTGCAAAGTCAAGCTCTTGAGATGAGCTGGCAGCTGCAATTATGTGACCTTTGCTATCCAGGTAAAACAGGCCGGTATCCCTGTGCAGTAAAGCAACCGGTTTTTTTTCTTTCACGGTTATCAGCAACTGGTTAGGCCAGTTGCGAGTGATTTCTGCCCTGTCAATCCAGGGGTGGCTTTCCAGTAATGATTTAACCTGGGGCACATCTAAGGCCAGCAGGTTTGAGTGGATATCAACTTTGCTTAATACAGTAATCTGCGCTTTGCTCGCCATCCGGTTACCATCAATTTTCATGTCAGTTATCTGAAAAAAATTATTGCTGCATAAATTCTGATATATTTCTCTTGTTATGAAACCAGTTGACAGTAAAAAGAGAATTCCAATCAGGGTTATGATGAACAGTTTATTCTTCTGACTGCCCAAAAGTTGATCCCACTTTGCTTTTTTCAATGATTTTATTTTTACGCTTTCAGCATGTTGCATATTCATAATCATTATCCCTCATTTCCAAGAATATGGACTTCAGGCTCAAGTCTTATGCCAGAGTGTTTGTAGACCGTGTCCTGTACAAAATGCATAAGGTTCAGAATGTCAGTGGCAGTAGCATTACCGGTATTAATAATGAAGTTGGCATGCTTTTCGGAAACTTTCGCTCCTCCGATCAAATGTCCTTTCAGGCCAGCCTCATCAATCAAACGCCCTGCTGACAATTCCGGTGGGTTTTTGAAAAATGACCCTGCACTTGATTCCCTGAGTGGTTGGTTTTTTTTACGTAATTCCAGATATCTATTGCAGGCAGCTTTAATCTCGTCCTTGATGCCGATGGCTAAAACAAGGGTTGCGTCAAGCAAAATGGTATTCGGTTCAATTCCCCAGCCCCGGTAAGTGAAGCCAAGATTTTGTCCCAGCTCTGTAAATACTTTACCGTGGTTATTCATGAGGGTGGCAGAGGCGAGCAAATTACCAATTTCATTATTCCAGGCTCCGGCATTCATAATAACAGCACCGCCGATACTACCTGGTATACCAACAGCAAACTCTAAACCCGATAAAGAGTTTGCCGTGCAAAAGTGTACTGCTTTGGAAAGCAAACATCCCCCACCGGCACGAATTAAGGCGGTTTTATCTTTCTGGCCTGGTTGGTTTTCAATTTTCTCCAGGCCGACAAATTCACCTTCCAGTACAATTGTTACTCCAGAGAGCCCACGGTCAGGAACCAGGATATTGGAGCCTCGACCGATAATCCACCAGCTAATATCATTTTCTTTCAGCCAGTGTACCAATCGTTTAAGATCTTCAACATTTGCAACCGAAATTATTGCCTCAGCTGGTCCTCCAACCTTGAGGGTCGAATATTGGGACATGGGTATATCCCACAATATTTTACCGTTCCAGAAGCTGGAAAGATCCTTGCTATGTGAATTGAGCGATGCCATTTTTGTTAGCTGATAATTTCTGTAGTATTGTCATTAATCTTAGCCAGCAGTCGTTCACTGATCTGCCAGATGTTTCCAGCTCCCAATGACAGGACTACGTCGCCAGAGGCAAGAATGTCCATTGCCTTCTCTAGCAGTTTGTCAAATGTGGGTTCAAAGTGTGCATGCCGATGGCCATGTTTTTTTATGCCATCCAGCAAAGCTTCAGCGGTTACTCCAGGAATTGGGGTTTCACCTGCACTATAAATTTCAGTCAGCAGTAAAATGTCCGCCTCATGAAAGGCTGTATAGAAATCTTCAGCCAATGCATTTGTTCTGGAATAGCGATGTGGCTGAAACAGGACTACAATCCTGCGCTCAGGCCACGCGTCACGTAGGGCAGAGAGGGTTGCCCGAATCTCAGTCGGGTGATGTCCATAATCATCAACAACCGTAATACCTCTCCTTTCTCCTTTAATTTGCAATCTCCGCTGCACCCCCGAAAAACTTTGTAAAGCAGCAGCAATAGCAACAAAAGGTATACCCAACTCCAGCCCTACAGTGACGGTGGCTAAAGCATTGTAAACATTGTGAACACCCGCAAGGGATAGCGTGATTTCACCGAGTACTTCATTTTCTCTGCAGACCTCAAAACGGCAATTGAGACCTTTGGTGGTAATTCCCCTGGCGTAAACATTTGCCTGGCTGGTGAGGCCATATGTCAAAATTCTTTTTTTAATCTCGGGCAGGATAGAGGCAACATGGGTATCATCCATGCAGAGTATGACTGCCCCGTAAAAGGGAATTTTGTCAATAAATTCAAGAAATACCGCTTTTATATCTTCAATGGAATTGTAAAAATCGAGATGCTCAAGGTCTATGTTTGTCACCACTTCAAGGACCGGTGAAAGTTTTAAAAATGACCCGTCTGATTCATCAGCCTCTGCGACCAGAAAGTCTCCCTCACCCAGCTTGGCATTGCTTCCAC
Organism: Desulfobacterales bacterium; assembly: GCA_012974315.1. GTDB lineage: Bacteria > Desulfobacterota > Desulfobulbia > Desulfobulbales > BM004 > BM004. The sequence continues at coordinate 12,149 of JAAXQI010000085.1, forward strand.
CCAGAGAGTCTACTTTGCCACCTATTACGACTGTAGGGTCAAGTCCTGCTTCGGCAAGAACCCAGGCGACCATGGATGTTGTAGTAGTCTTGCCATGACTTCCGGCAATGGCAATGCCAAACTTGTTAAGGCGCATCAGCTCGGCCAGCATTTCTGCCCTGGGAATGACAGGGATATGAGAATTGACAGCAGCTTCTACTTCCGGATTGTCGGCTCTAATGGCAGAGGAGATTACAACGACATCAGCGCCTTTAATCCATGCTGCATCATGGCCAATGTTTATTGTGCCCCCGAACGATTCAAGACGACGGGTTATATCAGATTCCTGCAAGTCTGAACCGCTGATTTTATAGCCAAGGTTCAGCAGTAATTCAGCAATGCCACTCATGCCGATGCCGCCGATGCCTACAAAATGTATGTGTTTACTTTTTCTGTACATTGTCAGATTGTTTTGATTCCTTTGAGTTTTTAGAAAGCTAAAATCTTTCCAGTAGCAGTATCCAGCCTGTTTTTTAAGAGTTTCATGCACGCATTGATAATAGTGTCAGTGGCTTCCGGTCTTGCAACCTTGCCAGAGTTGTCAGCCATTTCAGCAAGTAGTTTTTTATCTTCCAGGACCCGTTTTATCTCCATGCCAAGTTTATCACCAGTCAGATCTGCCTGCCTGAACATGAGGCCGGCTCCGGCTTCAACCAGATACTGTCCGTTGATTTCCTGATGATTATCAGCAGCAAATGGAAAAGGGATCAGGATTACAGGTTTATGAAAGACTGTAAGCTCTGCAAGGGTTGTGGCCCCAGCTCTTGAAATTATGAGATCAGCTTGTGAGTAAATCTCTGCCATATCACTGAAAAAATCCTGGACTCTGGCGTTGAGTCCAAGCTCTACATATTTTCTTTGGACATGGTCTTTATCGTGTCCACCTGTCTGGTGAATTATGAAAGGTGGAGGTGAAAGTTTGCTCAAAATGTTTTCAGCGGCCTCAAGCATGAGGCTGTTCAAACGTCTTGCTCCCTGGCTGCCACCTAAAATAAGCAGGGTTGAAGATTCCTGGCCGGATTCAGGCTTAGCTTCTCTGGAAACTTTGAGAATTGTGTTCCGTACCGGGTTTCCGCTTAAGATGGTTTTGCTGGCAGGGAAATATTTCTCACTGCCAGGCAGAGAAACAAAAATTTTATTGGCGATGTAGCCCAGCAGTTTATTCGCCAGTCCCGGTATGGAGTTCTGCTCATGAATACAGGTGGTGACGCCTAACAGGCGTGCTGCAAGAATCACTGGTCCTGTTACATAACCGCCCACTCCAAATACAAGGTCTGGTTTGAATCTTCGTATAATCCCGGCTGCTTCCCATAAGGCCAAAGGTTGTTGGAACAGAGCCTTGAGAACGGCAAAAAAACTTTTTCCTTTAATCCCCTGACTTTTAATCGATCTGGTTGCAAAACCAAGATTAGACAGGGCAGTTTTGTCAATTTTCCTTTCGGTGCCGATAAACAGTACCTCACAGCCTGGATCGGCTAGCATCATTGCCTGGGCCAGAGATATTCCAGGGAAAAGATGTCCACCGGTTCCACCTCCAGTTACGATTAGTCGTATATGCCGTGTAGTCTCTTCTTTCATATTAATGGAATAATAATTCCTCTACATTGCAGGCAGTGTTATTCTTTATGGCTAGAACAGAATTCCTGAAAACCGCTCCTCGTTCGGCATAGCTTGAAAACATGTCAAAACTGGCACAGGCAGGAGATAATAAAACAGCATCACCTGGGACTGCAAGATTTGCCGCTCTGCAAACTGCCTCCTGGAGAGTGTCCAATGTCTCAACATTGGTAAAAGCTAAAAAGGCACGGGTCATCTTGTCCCTGGCTTCGCCAATGAGCAATATATGCTTAACCTTTTGGCGAACTGCTTCTGAAAGGATTGAATAATCTCCACCCTTGTCCCTTCCTCCGGCAATGAGAATAATAGGCTGATTTATGGCTCCAATGGCAGAGTAGACTGCTCCGACATTGGTTGCCTTTGAGTCGTCTACATAGCTAACGCCGTTAATTTCAGCCACCAGAGACATTCGGTGTTCAAGGGGTTTGAAGGAAGCAAGGCCCTTGAGAATATTCTGCTGTTGACATCCCATTAACCGGGCCGCAAGAATTGCAGCAGCAGCGTTTTGCAGATTAGGAGAATTTCTTAAATCTGTATTGGCCAAATCATATTCCTCGCCATGCATGTTGTCTGGCAGGGAGGAATCGCTGCTGTTTTTCAGGGTAATTTTTTCACCATGTATTGTTGCGCCGGCAAGAGCAGCAAGATCTTTGCCAAAAAAGAATTTGCGGCTTTCAGGCCATAAGTGTTTACGGTTCATAATTTCAATGTCGTCAGCATTAAGAACTGCGAAATCATCGGGACTCTGGGCTGCAAAAATCTTGAATTTGGAATCTACATAAGCTGAAAACGAGGTATATCGTTCCAGGTGGTCTGGGCTGATATTGAGCAGGATAGCTGTTTTGAAAGATAGACCGTTTTTGCCGCCACCGGTATCCAGTTGAAAACTGCTGATCTCTGCAGCAACAATATCAGCAGTCTGGGCTCCTGATACATATTCTAAAAGCGGGGTGCCAATATTGCCGCCGACAAAAACATTTTGAAAACTGGCCTGGAAAATATTACCCAGGATGGTTGTCACTGTGGTCTTGCCATTGGTGCCAGTTATCCCAACGACAGGGGTTTTCAGGTAATGTGCTATTATTGCAAGTTCTCCTGTTACTGGTATGGAACAGCGTCTGGCTTCAACAAGTGGTTCAATGGAAAGAGGGATTCCCGGGCTGACAAAAATACAATCAACTGATGTGAACATTTCGATGGAGTGACCACCGGTTTCGCAGGTAATATTATTCTCTTCAAACCAGGCTATAATTTCTGGATCCAGAGTTCCTTTGGATGATGAATCAGATACGGAGACAGTGGCACCATGCTTGAGGAAAAATTTGACGGCAGCCATACCTGTTTTACCCAGGCCGACGACAAGAATAGTCATGCCTGTTTTGATATAGTTGCCGGTGTCTGTATTTGTTATCGAAGTTGCCATAATCTTGAATCTGTGACGAATAATTACTCTACCTGAGTTTTAAGGTTGCCAGGGCCATGAGGCCGAGAATGATGGAAATAATCCAGAAACGGACTACAACCTTTGGCTCGGCCCATCCCTTTTTTTCAAAATGATGGTGAAACGGTGCCATCAGAAAGACCCTTTTGCCGCCAGATAGTTTGAAAAAACCTACCTGAATTATGACGGACAGGGCTTCCATGACAAAGATGCCACCGACAATTGTCAGCAGTATCTCCTGTTTTGTTATAATTGCAATTGCCCCAAGTGCGCCCCCCATGGACAGTGATCCCACATCTCCCATGAACATGTGGGCCGGATAGGCATTGTACCAGAGAAAACCGAGAGTGGAGCCCACAAGGGCACCACAGTAAACAGCAAGTTCTCCAGCCCCGGGAACAAATGGCATCTGCAGATATTTTGCTAAAATAGCATGGCCGGCCAGGTATGAAAAAACAAGGTAAACACCGCCGGTAATGATGATCGGCCCGGCTGCCAGGCCGTCTAATCCGTCTGTGAGATTGACTGCATTGGAAGCCCCTACAATAACGAGAATTGCGAATATAATATAAAACCATCCAAGATCCGGTCTGATGGATTTAAAGAAAGGAATGCTTAAATGACCGTCAAAGTTAGGGTGAGTGTAGAGGATTATCCCAAGAAGAAGGGCGCCGGTAATCTGTAACAGTAATTTGCCCTTTGCACTTAAGCCCTTAGTATTATGGTTTGTTATTTTCTTGAAATCATCAATGGCCCCAATGGCGCCAAACCATAACGTGACACCCAGAATTACCCATACCAGGTGATTTGTCAGGTTGGCCCAGAGCAGGGTGGTATTAATGATGGTGAATATGATAAGCATGCCACCCATGGTGGGGACGCCTTCTTTTTTTAGATGGGTCTCCGGGCCATCATCTCTGATTACCTGGCCAATTTGCAGGTTCTTGATATAACGTATAAAGGCAGGGGCCACTAAAACAAAGAAAAGAAAAGCAGTGATTGCAGCGCCAATGGTCCGAAAAGTGATGTAACGGAAGACATTGAATCCTGCAAACAGGTTGTTCAGTGGGTAAAGGAGGTGGTAAAGCATATGTCTTAGTTGCCCCTGCCTGAATATTGTTTTGAATCTTGCTTGAGTAACGCAAGAATTTCTTCCATGCGCATACCTCTGGATCCCTTAATGAGAAGCCAGTCATCCGCTTTTATTTTATTTTCCTGCATAAGTTGATTCAGCCAAAGAACCAGATCTTTTTTACTGTCAAATCCTCTGGCCGCTTCCTGGTCCATGCCGGCATCCCATGCACTTGTAACCATGTTCTGTGCCTGGCTGCCGAATACAGCCAGAAAATCTATACCCAGTTCAAAAACTGTTTTTCCTAAAGCCTGGTGGGCATCATCACTTTTAGTTCCCAACTCCAGCATGTCACCGAGAATTGCTACAGCGCGCTGGCCTTTTTTAAGATCCTGCAGTGTGGTGAGTGCGGCCATCATCGATGCAGGATTGGCATTGTAGCAGTCATTAAGTACCTGTATTCCTGATTCCAGTTTTTCTATACAGGTTCGCTTCTCATAGGGCATGAAAGCTGAGAGTCCTGTCGAGATTTCATCGATATCAATGTTGACACCATGAGCCATAGCTGCTGCTGCAAGGCTGTTTGTTACATTATGTTTGCCAATGCCCTTGATAGCTATTTGCCTGCTCTCATTGCCTATATGTAAAGTATAGGACATTCCCTCCCGTCCGAGGCTTTTGATGTTCGTCGCCCGAACAAATGCATCGGGACAGGATCCAAACGTGATTTTTTCCTGTGTGAGTTGGGCAGCAAGCGAGCGGACAATTTCGTCATCAAGGTTGACAACAGCTTTGCCCGCAGGTTTCAGACCGGCGAAGAGTTCATTTTTAGCCTTTGCCACACCTTGAATATCACCGAGACCCTCAAGGTGCGCCTCTTGAACATTGATGATACAGGCAATATCAGGATCAGCGATCTCTGTTAAACGTGCAATTTCTCCTGGGCGATTCATCCCCATTTCGAGAACAGTCATTGTATGATCTTCCCTAAGGTTCAACAGGGTGAGTGGCATGCCGATCAAATTGTTAAAATTACCCTCGGTTTTTAAAATAGAGTGTTTCTGGCTGAGTATTGAACCAATCATCTCTTTTACCGTGGTTTTGCCGGAACTCCCTGTCATGGCAAGGACCTGCAGGTCATTATTCCATCTACGCCTGTTTGCAGCCAGTTCACCCAAGGCCAAGAGGGTATCAGGCACAAGCAGCACAGGTATTGTCGGTTGAAAATCTAATGGTTCATTTTCCTTGCCAGAGGCCTGGTTGATGAGAAGCCCAGCTGCTCCATTTTGGGCTGCTTTTTTGGCAAACAACCTGCCGTCAAAGTTTTCACCTTGCAGAGCAATAAAGAGATCACCTGGATTTATTGAGCGCGAATCTGTTGAAATGTTATTAAAGAGAGTTTCCCTGTCTGCAGGATAGAGTAATTGTCCACCGGTAATCTGCTGGAGCCAATCAAGTTTCCAAAAATGCGGTAGACCAGCTGCAGCCTGCAACTGCATATCTGCCTCAATGCGATCATCGAAGAAAATTTTACCTTCTCTGCTTAATTGGTAGTTTTCATGTCCTTTGCCGCTGATAAGAATGACGTCTTCCGGATTGGCAAAACGGATGGCAGTGCTGATTGCCACTCGCCGGCTTGTGAAAATATCGTATCCTGCCCCATTTTCTTTGGAGAGCATTTTCCAGGCAGGAATCTTATTAAGAGGAGACTTTAAAATTCCCTCTTCAACCTGCTCAAGTATTTTTTGCGGTGACTCAGAACGGGGATTATCCGAGGTGGCCAGTACAACGTCACTTAATGTGCCTGCGATCTCTCCCATAAGAACTCTTTTCCCGGAATCCCGATCCCCGCCGCATCCGAAGATGCAAATAAGCCGCTTGGAATTAAGCTTTCTGAGAGCGTCTAAAACATTTTCCAGGGCATCAGGAGTGTGGGCGTAATCGATAAAAACAGTGGGGGTGTTTTCTGTACAAACTGCCTTGCTGTTTTTCCCAACAGATATTTTTTCGAGCCGGCCGGGAATAGTTTTTACATTCTCAACACCTTTTTGAATGCAGCCTAATTCATCTTTATGAACGATGCCTATGCCAATTGCGCAAAGTATATTGCGCAGGTTGAACTCTCCGACGAGTGGGCTTGTAAGGTGCAGAGACCCTGATGGTGAAATGATTTCAGCTTTAATGCCGTGAATATCTATGTTGAAGTCCTGTGGGCGCACATCACATTCGTTGTTTAATCCATAAGTAATAATTGAGGGGGAATCTTCTCTGGCCTGGTACAAAGTCTTAAGTTCGTCCTGAAGCTGTTTGCCCCAGTTAGTTTTTTCTGTTCGTGAATCGGTACTCTCTCCTGACAGTGAAGGACTTTCATCAAGCATAATAACTACCTGCCCCCCGGGTTTCAGGTAATCGGTGAATAACCGTTTTTTGCTTGAAAAGTATTGATCCATATCACGGTGAAAATCTAAATGATCCCTGCTTAAATTCGTAAAGACCGCTATATCAAAAACCATTCCCGTAAGTCTCGCCTGAGCCAACGCATGTGAGGAGACTTCCATAACGACATCTGTAATTCCTTCATCTGCCATTTGACGGAGCAAAGCAAAGAGGGTATGGGATTCAGGTGTTGTAAATGGGGCTTCCATTTCAATATATGTGTCACTCCTGTTACTATACCGATAATTAATTGTTCCAATAACACCTGGTCTTTTTCCACATGCTTTTAAAAACGCCTCAACCAGAAAAGATGTGGTTGTTTTGCCGTTAGTCCCGGTAATGCCGATCACAGTAAGTTGCCGGTCCGGGTGGTCATAGAATGCAGCTGCAATATCACCCAGGGCAATTTTTGTATCATTTACTTCAACAAGTGGGATCTGCCCTACATTTTCCGTTTCTGCTGCCAGGCTTTGCCAACCGTGATTCACCAACAGGGCGGAACAGCCAGCGGCAACAGCCTGATTCAAATAGTTGTGACCATCAACAGATAAACCCTGAATGGCTGCAAAAAGGTTTCCGGGTTGAACCTTTCTGGAATCTGAAGAAAGTCCGGTAATTTCAGTTCTGCCTATATCCCCAGAAATCCTGCAATCAACTCCTTCAAGCAAATTTCTTAATTGTTTTGTTGCTGTAGTTAAAGTTGACATTATTTGTTCTCAGAAAACTGGCTGTTTATTTTTTGTGAAAAGGCATTCATATTTCATGCTGTAATTCAAGAGTACATTCGCTAACATTGATCAGTTCGGTCCCGGCAAGTGGTTGTTGAGATACAATTCGGCCACTCCCCACAAGTTTTACATCCATATTAAAATGCTGAAGAACCTGTAGCCCGGCACGTAGACTTTTCCCGGTAATATCAGGCATGTTTTTCTTAAGATTGTCTGACAGTGCTGCAGGATCATCTTTTTCAAATGAATGGGAAGCCGAGTTATTTGCAGACCTTGTCCCTTCATTGTCCCAGAAATCCTGGGAAGGGGTTGGCGGGGACATGGCAGCGACATGAAGCATTGTTCTAATCATGTCCTCATCCGGGCTAAGGATTGAGAATTTATTTCCAAAAGCTGCCAATGTATCAGGAGAGACTCTGTCACAGCTGTCTGGATAAGAAAGGACAGCTATCATGGTCAGTTCAGGCTTTTCTCCTGGTATGGCACCGATCATAATACTTTGGGAAAGATACGGGGTTTGATCAGTTAGATCCTCTTTTTCAGGTGTTGCATAGTTATGCGCCTCGAAAAACATTGGAGTGTCTGATTTTCTGCCCTTTCTGCCAAGCTTCAACCATTTTGTTGCAAGGAAATCATTTAAGTCTTTGGTCGTGTTGGGGTTAAGGACAACCTTTTGCTCAGTTGCATTTAAAGTTGTCTCAAATGGAGTGGTGATGCCCTTCTGGTAAGCCTTGTACAGCAAATGCGGAGTGACAAGTCTGCCTCCATTTACCAGGGTTGTAAAGCCATTTAAAAGTCTCATGGCAGAAGAACTGAAAGATGGGTTAATAATAAGGGAGGATGAGACGGGTGTTTCGTCTTTAAGCGGCAAATCTGCCAGAGGCTTTTGGCCAAAGCCCAATAATTGCGTAAACTCGGCAAGGTAAACCGGATCGATATCATCGACCCGGGGAGCAACCGACAATTTTCTTCTTTTTTGTTTATCCGGAGCGAGAACAGTTACAGGGTTTGATTCATCTAAATTTACAAAAGATCCAGACTTTTTTTCATTTTTTAAATTGAAGGCTGCAGCCTGTTGAAAAATAAGGGCCAGTTCTCCAGGATAAACTGGTTCAGTCAGAGCATGATTACTGAGTGCAGAACTGGAGAACTCCCAATAGCTGTTCGGGTTGAACGAAGGAAAACTCGCCAGGGCAAGAACTGCGCCTGTATTTGCGTTCATCAGGATAATCGTACCACTGGAGGCTCCAGTAATTTTCATCCTTTTATCAAGGAAGCGCTCAATTTTCGACTGGATCATCAGGTCAAGATTTAACACCAGGTGCGTGCTGGAACCGCCAAACTCTGTTTCAGGGGCATAGTTCAGCGTTTTAAGTTCTGCGCTACTTATTTCATCTCCCCGCAGTAAGGAATTATATTGAAACTCAATACCATCAAGTCCCTGGCCATTCTCGACAAATCCCACCACATGTGCAGCTTTTTTAAAGTTTGGGTAAAAGCGTTTTGTCTCGACAACCTGATAAACACCTTTCATATTGCGCTGCTTTATAGCGTCTGCTTTTTCATGATCAATTTTTTGGGCAACCCAGATAAACCCTCGTTCACTTTTCAAGTTTGGTAAAAGTTTGCTTTTTTCCAGTCCTAGAATTTCAGCAAGTATGGCTGCAGAAGAATCAGGATCTTCCATTTCCAGGGGACGTGCATAAATGGCATAGGTTTTATATGCGGATGTAAGGGGCCTGAAGTTCCGATCATATATATCTCCTCTGATAGAGGAGGGGGGGGGAGTGGAAGCTATTACTTCTCCGGGATGGTTTTGTTGAATCCAGCTAAAAACTTCGTTGAGGGTATATAACTTGTCTTTATGAAACAATAAGGCCCCGGATCCCAAAAACAGAACAAGGGCCAGGAGGAGAAGGCGCACTTTCCTTCTTTTCTCTGCCAGTAATTTCCGTCGTCTCCTGACGTGTGTTTTAGCGTGCTCAGTCATTTAGCATTACTATCTCCGCAATGTTGATGCATTAAGTTTTAGTTGATTAAATATGTCCTTCTGTCCTGTACTTGCAACCATAATGAGCTCGACAACCTTCAAAGAATCGGCATTCAGATCGTCAAAGAAAGATGTGCCGGGCATGACCTTGTCCTTATCACCACTTGACTGTTCAACAATGAAATCATTCAGTATCTCGTTTGTTGACATATTCAATTCTCCTCAAGTATTTTGAATTCCGTTAGTGTTCTAAGTTTAATTATGGATAGCGGAGTTGGCTTTTAGTGGGAAAGTACAGCCCGATTCCCTCGGCAGCTTTCTCTATATGTTCCTGGGTCAGCATCAAATCACGTTGAGCAATCAGTATCCTGTTTTCGCTCGCCAACTCAGTATTGGTTATTTTGTTGCTGCCTATTTGATCAAGAGCTAATTGAACCTGCCAGCCGTACCAGATAGTTGAAGTAATACCAATAACGACGGTTATAAGAAGCATTGCCCCGAGTGCTTTCCACATGAGCATGGTTACAGAAAAGAAATCCCTGGACGTTGTGGCTGCCTTTTTTTTGGGAGATTTTTTTTTGTTCCTGCAATTTATTGCGACATAGGTGCCAGAATAATCATTAACCATTTTGACTCTCCTCCCTTTGATCAACCTTTCATGTAAGCTGCCCGAAGTTTTGCGCTTCTTGAACGAGGATTCATCTTGATCTCCTCGTCACTCGCGGTTACGGGTTTTTTAGTTAAAATTTCCAGTAATGAATTGTCTCTGAATTTCCACTTGACCAATCGGTCTTCCAGGGAATGAAATGTAATAATGCAGACCCTGCCTCCCGGTGTAAGAATTTTCGTGATGAAATCGAGTATTGCTGTCAGATTGTCAAGCTCTTCATTGACGGCAATTCGTAGAGCCTGAAATACCTTTGTGGCTACATGGATTTTTCGGGGGTGGAATTTTTTGGGAATAGAACTGGAAACAATATGAGCAAGATGCGAGGTCGTGCTAATATATTCTTTCTTTCTCTCTTCAACTATATGTGATGCGATACGTCGGGCCTGTCTTTCTTCGCCAAAGTAATAAAAAATATCTGCTAAATCATCTTTGCTGAAGTTGTTAATTATTTTTTCTGCAGTAGAATGTCGTCGCCTGTCCATCCGCATATCAAGTGGGCCGTCTGCCTGAAAACTGAATCCTCTTGTTTCGTTGTCAAACTGAAGTGAGGAAACGCCGAGATCCAAAAGCACCCCGTCAACTTTTTGAATACCCATTTCAGTTAATCCGTCCATAATTTCTGAGTAACTCCTGTGCTGAGCTGAAAAACGCTGGCCAAAAGGTGAGAGTCTCTTTGTGGCCAGTTCCAAAGCATTGGCGTCCCATTCAAAGCCAATGACCTGGCCGGAGGGACTGCATAATTGCAGAATTTTTTCAGAATGTCCCCCAAGACCGAGGGTGCCGTCAACATATATCCCGCCATCAACCGGGGCCAGAAGCTGAGTAGCTTCATCGAGAAGAACGGGAATGTGGATTGGTGGGGATGTTTTGGGGTCAGAGGATTTGGCCATGGGGGGGCAAGGATTTTTCTTAGGAATAATTTCCCCCTCATGAGTCACGGTATTCCCTTTTCTTAAAGTATGCCCAGGGCGGATAGGCTCTGTTCAAAATCGCTGAATTTGTCTCTGGTCAGCTTTCTTTCCTTTTCCCATGCAGCTTTATCCCAAATTTCGAAGTGATCAAGCATGCCATTCAGCACCACATCTTTTTTCAAATCAAAATCCGTCCGTAATGTTGGCGGCAGGAGGATTCTGCTTTGTTTGTCAAGGGAGCAGTCAGTAACACCGGAAATAACATAGCGCATGAAAGAATCCATTCCGGGTTGCTTCTTACCCTGAACAAGCAGGGTAGTTTCGATCTGTTCCCAGATTTTTGCAGGAAACGCCTTTAAGCATTTATGCCAGTTGGTGACCATTAAGTTTTCCTGGTAATGGTCCTGAAGCACATCCCGAAACCTGCTCGGAATATTAAGCCTCCCCTTACTGTCCAGCGTATGCTCTGAACGGCTGCGAAATCTGTTTGTCGATGCTTTGCTGTTGCTTGATTTGGGCATGAGCCCACCCCTTTGTTCCCTTTTGTCCCACTTTACACCACTAGGGGTATCTTTTATAAGAAAACTCCGCCCTGTGTCAAGGAAAAACTAATAAAAAATGAACTGGTAGTAGGGAGGGTGACTCGACGTTATCTCTTGAAACAGACAATCTATACATTATGTTGTGTGACGTCTTATTGCAGACCACAATATGATGTGGTTTGCCTGTTTTGGGACAAATGAGTTTTTTTGTACGGAATCTGTTAGTGGAAAAGATGCTTTTGGGCAGAACCGGGTAGGGATGGAATGGAGTCTACCATTCCATTTTTAAAATATTGCTTAAGGCGCTTACTTTGGACAGTTTAATCAGAACAGTATCCCCGGCAGAAACTTTGAAGGCCTGGTTAAACGGCAGGTCAACGTCAAGCAGGAATTCTTCCAGAAAGAGATGTACGCGTTTTGGACCATGGTTGATAACAGTGGCAGGAAGTCTTTCACCTGCCTTTGCTTCCAGATATTTTAATATCCAATAGCGCTGGCGTTGATTTTTGACCTGGTTGGCTTTATCAAGGGTTGTGAGAATAATGGATCCAAAATGCTTCATGTCTTTTTTGCTGAAAAAAACTCCCTGACCTATGAGCAGGTTGCTGATCTGAAGCTGCATGATCAGGTCCAGAAGACGTCGGATGGGAGATGTGACGGTGGTGTATTGTGGTGCACCAACACCGCTATGGATTTTGGGGGTAGTTAACAGGCACATTGGAGATAAGCGTTTCCGCTGCTGAATAACCTTGGTTATATCTTTTTCGAAGCCGTCGATAATTCTTTGGCGGGGTTCCATCTGGCAGCGGAATAAGCCTGGCGCTTCCCTGTCAGCCACGAACTGGGCTCCAAGCGTATTTGCCAGAATCATGAACTCAGCGATAAGAATTTTGCTGGGTGTGTCAACAGCAGATGTATTTATCTCAATGGTGCCATCAGGCTTTATCCTGATATTTAATTCCGGCACGGGCAAGAGTAAGGCCCCATTATTTACCCGTCTTTGCCGCAGTAACTTACTCAGTGCAGCCAGGAAAGCCAGCTCCTGGTCCTGATTAATTAACCCGTTCGCCTCGTCATAGGTCAACTGTCGTTTCACCGAAATAATACTATGGACCATTTCGTATTTGAGAACCTCTGCAGTGGGGCTAAGCAACACTAATAAACTTACGGCTGGACGTACCTGGTCTTTGAGAAGGCTTAATTTGTCCTCTGACAGGGGAGCGGGGAGCATTGAGATAGGGTTTTCAGGAAAATATAGAGAAGTTCCCCTTTTAAGTGCTTCATCAAAGAGAGCGGTTCCCGGTTTTACAAAAAGGCCCACATCTGAAATATGAATGCCGACAAGATAGTTCACACCCTGTTTTTCAATGTGAAGTGCATCATCGAAATCCCTGGTTGTGGGACCGTCAATGGTCAAAACAGGCAAATCCCTGAAGTCTTTTCTTCCAGCATCAGATAAATCTTTTACAGAGGGCAATTCGATTTCTTTAACTTCAGCGAGGACAGCTTCGGAAAAAATTGTTGGGATATCTTTCTTAAGAAGGGGGATGTTTTCATTTTTATCCCAGACTCCGGCTTTGACCAATAGGTGAAAGATATCATGTGGCCCTGTCAGTTGAGCGCTTTTGGTAAGCTTACGTGCCAGTTCATGTTGAGGAGCCTCATTGTCAAAAAGATAGTAATCCTGGAGTATCTGCAAAGTTGTCGTTCCCTCCTCCCAATTGGCAGGAATCTTCCCCTCTTTCCAGATTTGACGCAGGGCTAAAGTGTTTTTGGTAATAAAAAACTCCTCCTGTTTTTCTTTCTCCTGCATAAATTTTATCTGCTCAACGGTTTCAGGTGAATGAACATGGATATTGCCTGTTTTGTATTTGAAATAAAGTCGGTCAGCGATTACAGATCGAAGGAAAGCGGCGGCTTGGTCGTCCGTGGGGTCGTCACCAAAAAATAAACTTGCCAGGAAATTAACCTCGTAGCTCTCTTCAGGTTTTTCAGAGACAAGTCCCCAAATCTCATCAAGATTAATTGTTTGTGCCAGTCCTTCTCTCTGTTTTGAGGTTTCCTGCAGGGATGAAATGATCTCCTCTCTGGAGTGTTTAGCAGAGATTTTCTCTTTGGTGAAGTGGACAATTCTATTGAGCGGCAAATTGAGTTCTCTGCTGTTCTGATTAAGCAATCGAAGCCGGTTTCCATTATCATCGAATACAAAAGCACAGATGAATTTGCCGTTTTCCAGATATTCAATTATCCTGCCGTCTAGTGTCATGTGCTGAGTTATATCCTGTTGACCGGTTAAGCCGGCATTGAGTATTTTATATTTTTTAAGAAGCCTGACGGCTTACCATGTATTCATGGTGTCGTAAAGCTATGAATTTTGATGATTTCGGAAATAGTTGATTTCTCCAAAGGATGGTTTAATGAAATCAACTGGTTATAACCACCATGCCGTCGGTTGCGCGGCTTTTCGCGAGACCGACAATTTTTATCTTACAGTTAAATAGTTGATTTCTCCAAAGGATGGTTTAATGAAATCAACTGGTTATAACCACCATGCAATGATTGACAGGCAGACACCCGCGGTTTTTTGCGAGACCGACAATTCTGACTTTAGAATAAATAGTTAGTATACTACTTATCGGTTTTTTTTAAAAAGGGGACAGATTTCAAATCTGCACCTCAGTTGCCAACAACATTAATAGATTCAATTATCATAAGGATTTTTTTTAAAGAGATGCAGGAAGACACTATTAAATCAGGCATTGTGGCAATCGTCGGCCCACCAAATGCGGGCAAGTCCACATTGATGAATGGTTTGTTGGGGCAGAAAATTTCAATTGTAACACCGAAGCCACAAACAACCAGAAACAGGATCATCGGTATTCTTAATGATCCATCGTATCAGATTGTTATGCTTGATACACCTGGTTTGCATAAGGCAGATAAACCTCTTAACCTGGAAATGGTAAAAATAGCAGTTTCCAGTCTTTCTGAGGTTGATGCAATCCTGTTCCTTGTCGATGTTTCCCGGTCCGTACCTGAAAAGCAGAAAAAGACGGTTGAATATCTCAAGGGAATAGCATGCCCCGCAATCCTGGTTTTAAACAAGATTGATCTTCTGAAAAAGGATCAAATCCTGCCGCTTATAGAAATGTACCGTGATATTTATCCATTTGCCGCCATTATCCCGATTTCAGCCCTTATGAATAATGGTACAGATATCTTGCTGCAGGAACTTCTTCGTCTCCTGCCTGAAGGTCCCAGGCTTTACCCTGAAGATATACCGACGGATGCAACCGAGCGTTTTATAGTTGCTGAGATTATCAGGGAGAAGATATTTCTCCTGACCGGGCAGGAAATCCCGTATTCAACAGCAGTTGTTATAGAGAGTTTTAAGGAAGACGAAGAAAGGTCTCTGGTGACAATTCATGCGACAATAGTTGTGGAGAAGTCTTCACAAAAAGCTATAATCATAGGAAAAAAAGGTTCAAAGTTGCAGCAGATCGGCAAAAACTCACGCTACGACATTGAGAAACTTATGGCACAACGGGTTATGTTAAAGCTATGGGTCAAGGTGCACAAGAACTGGACCAGTGATATGCGTTTTATTCGTGATCTGGGACTGTGAGAAGGAGTACCAGAAGATATTTTCAATCCCGGCAACTGGTAAATTCCCGGCCAGTTTTTCAATATACAAGGCACAGAGGCGCAAAGGCGCAGGGCACAAGGCATAGGGCTTAAAGGGTCATCCCTGTCATTCGGAGTCTCGTTAACTCGCTTACCTCGAACGAATGTGAGAAATCTTAAAATCTTGAAATCATAAAAACAGGATCTCTCCGGCGATGGCCGTTCGAGATGACAAGGTATAAGTAGCCTTCATGGTAAGTTGCAGGATATACAGGCTAGAGGCGCAAGGCTTAAGGCGCAGGGAACAAGATTTAAAAAGCTGAGTGCTGATAACTGATAGCTGACTGCTTTCAACTACAGTCTTTTCAAGTGGCCAACCAAAGCCGGATCCTTTGGGCCAGATGTTTACTTATCAGCATCCGGTTTGGAAAGCACATTCAAACTTTTGAGAACAAGAAGAGCGGTATTGAGCTGATTGTCATTTTTCAGTTTTTCTTTTGTCTTTTCGTCAATCGTAACTTTATCTGAGATTAAGCCACTCTTTTCAATGGTCTGGGCTTTTGACTTTGGTTTAATATTGTCACCATTTTCCAGGTGGTGTTTCAGATCCTTTTCCCGGAGAAACTTCATGGGACCTTTATCATTGCCGCCTTCTATTGCAGCAACTGCCGGGACGAGAACATCCGGGGTAATGCCTGTTGCCTGGATGGAGGTGCCGCTTGGTGTGTAGTATCTGGCTGTGGTAAGCCGCAGTCCTGCACCATCTGCCATTGGAATAATTGTTTGTACAGAGCCTTTGCCAAAGGATTGGGTCCCCAGAATCAGTGCCCTTTTATGATCCTGCAGGGCGCCGGCTACGATCTCTGATGCAGATGCCGAACCACTGTTTATCAAGATGACTATGGGGAAATCGTAATGCTGACTACCACCGTGGGCTGAAAATTCCAGGTTCTGGTCTTTGAGGCGTCCCTTGGTGGAGACAATGATGCCCTCATCAAGGAAGATATCCACGACCTTTACCGAAGCATCAAGTAGACCACCCGGATTGTTACGGAGGTCGAGGACCAATCCCTTCAGCATGCCTTCTTCCAAGAGTTCATCAATGCTGTTCTTGAGATCCTTTGAGGTGTTTCTCTGGAAGTTTGTTATCCTGATATATCCGTAGCTCTGCTCCAGTATATTGGATCGTACGCTGTGAATCGGTATTACATCCCTGGCGATAGTAAATTCCTGGAGATCTGTCCAGCCCTCACGATGAATTGAAATGGTCACCTCCGAACCTTTTGGTCCCCGCAGTTTTTTTACTGCTTCGAATACGGACATATCCTTGGTGGAGTCGTCTTCTATCTTTATGATTCTGTCACCGGCTTGTATGCCTGCCTTAAAAGCAGGTGTATCCTCAATGGGAGAGACTACGGTGAGCGTGTTGTCCTTTATGGTAATTTCAATTCCAATGCCGCTGAAACTACCCTTGGTCTCGACCTGAAGTTCTTTGAAGTCATCAGGTTTTAAGTAGGACGAGTGAGGATCAAGGCTTGTGAGCATCCCCTTGATTGCTCCTTCAAGGGTTTCTTTTGTGTCAATGTCATCAACATAACTCTGTTGGACAATGCTGAGTACATTTGAGAAAATCTCCAGATTCTTATAGGTTTCCTGCAAGTCGTCAGTTTTGCTAAATGCATATTGCTGGCTGCCAAAGAGGACCGGGATGATGATGAGAGCAAAAGTAAGGATTTTTTTTGTTGGATTCATAATGTTCCTATAGATGGGGCTGAGGAGATTGTCGGTCATAGAGAAATTTAATGGATTTTTCAAACTACACATTTTGTTGAGCATAATATAATAATTTAGCACGCTGAGTACAATCAGACAATATAATATTATGGTGGAGTAAAGGGATTCTGGTTATTTGGAGGGAGTTGAGGCTGCTTCAGGAAGGGAATTCTTTTTCAACCACAACAAAGGGTCCTCTGGTTTCGATCCCTTACGAATCTCAAAGTGAAGGCCTTCTCCATAGAGTGGATCTCCGTCCCCGGTCATGCCGACAATCCCCCCTTTTTCTACCTTTGTTCCTTCTTTACTGTAGAAATCAGCAGCTCTGGATAGCAGTGAGAAGTACTGCTGTCCATGATCAATGATCATGAGATTCCCATAGCCGCGCAGATATCCGGAATGGATAATTTTGCCATCATAAACAGCTTTAATTTCCATGCCCTTATTTACTCTGATATCAATCCCGGTTGATATGGTAGATGATTCAAATTTCCCTTTAATCTTTTGGTCAAAGAGAGCTATGACAGTGCCGCTTACCGGAGGATCAAGTAATCCTTTCTGACCGATGAATCCTTCCTGGACAACAGTTTTTTTCGGCAGCTTCTTTTTCTCAGCTTCAATTACTCCATATGATTGTGTTGTAGCAGGTTTTGGTTGTGGTGCAACAGGTTTCGCTTGTGCTGCTGTTTGTAATCTTTGCAATGTGGCAGCGAGGTCAGCAGCAGCTTCTTCTATTTCCTGAACAGCCTGTTCATAAAGATGCTGCTCTGTGTTTACCTGCTTCAGCAATATATTTTTTTCCTGGTGGATCTGGTTTAATTGCTTTTCTTTTTCGCTCAATTCATCTGTCATTTTCATGAGGCGTAATTTTTCTCTGGCATGCTCCTCCCGGGCAAGGTTCGATTCCTTTAACTGGGCAAGATACTCCTGGATAATTGTATGGTCATGCTGAACCATAATAGAAAAATATTCTTTGAAATCGAGAAGTTTTGGAAGTGATTCGGAAGAGAACAAGACATTCATAAGCCCAACCGACCCCATGCGATAATAGGCAGCCAGCCTGTTTTTTACATGTACCTGATGGGCCCTTTTTTCTGTCAGCACCTGGCGCAAGTATGCCTGCTTGTCAGCTAAAAGAAATTCCTGTTTTTCTGATTCAATCTCGAGGGTGACAAGTTGTTTTTTTTGAACCTGAAGTTCCGTTTCAATTTTTTCCAGCTCACCGAGCAATGTTTTTTCTTCATTTTTGGAACCAAGAATTTTGATTTTTTGGTCTATAATACCTTCCTGCAATTTCCTGATTCTTACATTGTTTTCTATTATTTCCTGCTGCTGCTTTGGGGTAAGTCGCGTCTGAATTGACTCCTGGGCAAAAGCCAAGGAAATACAGTTTCCTGGTTGGAGGAGAAGAACTGGTGCCACCAGTATACAGAAGGTGATTACCGACAATACAACTACCTGTAATGGCCCGGTTGGATATTTCCTGAATGTATTGCGAGAGATTCCCATGTCAGATGCGCATGAATTTTCGCATAGACGAAAAACTGCCTCCCGTACAAAGGGTAATGCTTGCTGCTATTATTATTCCGATTATTGTTGGGGAGAAAAAAGTGAATTCAATAAGCTGTAAAATACCTGGTCCTGTAAAACGTAATTGAATCCAACGGAAAAGAAAGAAGAGAGCTAAAAGACCTAAAGTGGAGCCAAGCAGTCCCTGCAGAAAACCTTCAATAAGGAATGGGGTACGGATATAGCCGTTTGTTGCACCCAAAAGTCGTAATATCTCAAGTTCTGCCTGTCTGGCAACTACTGCCAATCGAATGGTATAGGCAACCATAAATGCTGTTGTTAAAATGAGAAGTGAACCGCTTAAAATAACAATGATTTGCAAAAGTTTTGTAAAATAATTGAAGCGTTCAACCCATTCCTGACCGTATTGTACCTTAACGGCACCGGGCAAGGTGGCAAGATATTCTGAAAAACGTTTTATCTGGGCCAGGTTGCTGAGGTTTTTCTTGGGATACACTTCAATTGATGGTGGCAGGAATGAGGGATCAAGGTCATCAAGCACATCCACATTGTCACCAAGTTGTGTGGCAAGACGGTTGTAGGCGTCTTGCCGCGAGGTAAATCGTATCTCCTCCACCGGGCTGAAATTGGTTATTCTTCTCACCAGTTGCGATTGCATTTCCATAACAGGTTCTTCCTCAAGATATATGGTGAGACGCAGGTCGTCACCAAGTCTTTCTCCTGCTTTGATCATATTTGTATAAATCAAGAAGAAAAAGGAAAAGATCAGTACAGATAAACTCACGGTCAACAGGGTCATAAACTGCGTGGGCCAAGTCTTTTGAAGGTTGCGGTTTGTCTGGACCAGTATGGTGCTGAAAAATTTCATGGCATATTTTCGGGAGTTAAAATTGTTCTGTCAGTCGGTTGTACCATTTGTCCGCTGTGGAGTTCAAGGACACGATTTTCAGATTTTCTGTAAATACTTTCATCGTGGGTAGCAATAATTATAGTTGTGCCGGAAATGTTACACTGTTCAAACAGCTCCATGACAAGCTTCGTTGTTTTAGAATCCAGGTTGCCGGTTGGTTCGTCAGCCAAAATAAGTGTTGGAGAATTTGCCACGGCGCGGGCTATGGTGACCCTCTGCTGCTCTCCACGTGAAAGGTTTCCTGCAAAGGCATTATGTTTGTGCTCCAGCCTGAGTTTTTGCAGCAGTTCAATCACCCTTTTCTTTATGGTCCTGATATTCTGGTAGGAGACTTCCATGGCCATGGCAATATTTTGAGCCACAGTTCTATCAGGAAGAAGTTTGAAATCCTGATATGCCATACCGATCTGTTGTCTCAATCTGGGTATTTCAGCGCCCTTGATTCGGTTCAGATCTTTCCCCGTCACCTCGACCATTCCCTTGTCAGGATGCTCAATGCCGCAGATCAGTTTTAACAGGGTGGTTTTTCCGGCACCGCTCATACCTGTCAGAAAAACCATTTCGCCGTAGGTAATGGAAAGTGAAATATCCTCAAGTGCCACAACATCCGGAGGGTAGATTTTAGTAGCCCTGACAATTTCGACTATCGACTTGTTGGCTGGCTGAGTATCCATAGAGGCAAATAAGGTGAAACCGGGATATTAAGAGTTTGAGTTGCAAATAAAAATACGTGTAAGGAAAATCCTTTTAGCTTCCAATAAGTTATATATCACCTGAATCAACTTTTTTATAATGATTAAGAGGTTCTGTCAAGCTCAATAAAATGGGCTATTTAATGATTTTTGAAAAAATTTCATATGCTTGCTGGATGATAGCGGCATCTTCTGTCAGGTTGAGATATGATTTTCCACTAAGCTCCTGCTCGATAAGTTGATCACTGCTCGACAGGATTCCCGCCAATGGAAGGTCTGTGTTTTCAGTGGTTTCTTTTATTTTGTCAGACAGTGCTTCAGGCAATGGATCTGGAGCCCGGTTGACAATGAGAAACTTTTCTTTGATTTCAATTTTTAACGGCTTTGTGAGTTCTGATATCCTCTTAGCTGTGAGGATACCGCGGGCGGAAGGATCGGAGACAACCAGCAGTAGATCTATGGAACGCAGGTTCATCCTGCTCAAGTGCTCCATGCCTGCCTCATTATCCACAAGTATATATCGATAGTTATCCGCCAGTTTGTCCATGGTCATGGCAAGGTGCTGGTTGGCTGCACAATAGCAGCCGGGTCCATCAGGCTGACCCATAACCAGTAGATCGTAACCTTTTGCTTCAATCAGTGCCTGGTGGACCTTCATCTCCATGAATTGATCCCTGGTTATATGGGCAGGTATATCCCCCTTTAAATCCCTCCGTATTTCACCCAGGGTGAGATTGACTTCCAACTCCAGGAGTTCATTCAAGTTGGCATTGGCATCTGCGTCTACCGCCAGAACAGGTGTCAGGTTATTATGCAGCATATAATTAATAAGCAGGGCGGAAATTGTTGTTTTACCTGTTCCACCTTTTCCTGCCATGGCAATAACTTTGGGCATTTTTCCCTCTCAAAAGTATTTTTAATAAAATGAAAGACTTCTTATCGTATTACTGTAAAGCAACAAAGAAATTTATCAATCCGTATCATTACTATTTTAACCAGATTGATTATATTAACCTGCAGTTGGGTTGTCAAACTGTAAGCATGAATTGTTAATGAATATTAAACTGTATTAAGGATTGTTTAATTGAGTGTGTAATTGAATTTGTGAATAATCCGGGTTAGGTTGAAAACAAAGGCCTAAGGCTCAGCCATTGAAAGGAACTTTACCCTTGCAACTTGCATATTACCTGTTATTTTAGCGGCTGCGCGTTATTAATTCCGTTTTATATCTATAATGAGGCGCAATTTTCTGCAGATTTATATTAATGATTTTAATATATTATTGTATTTTTCCTGGTCCGGAATGGCCGGGCTAACTGAAAATTGATGCATTCTATAGATTAAGTATAGACTTCGAATAATTTCGCAGTCTGTAACAGGGCCTAATAAATTTATTAGTCCATAGATGAAAAACCTGTCCGTCGAGTGATTTGGGCGAGACCGATAATAGTAAAAGGAGCAAAGAAAATGGACTACCGGGCAACTCTCAATCTGCCCCAGACAAGTTTTAAGATGAAGGCTAATCTTTCTCAGAAAGAACCGGAATTTCTTAAGCAATGGGAAAAAGAGGACCTTTATGGACAGATACAGGCGGCAACGAAAAACAAGCCGCGCTATATTCTCCATGATGGCCCGCCATATGCCAACGGACATATTCATCTCGGGACAGCATTTAATAAGGTATTAAAAGACATCATTCTTAAATCAAAACGGATGGCAGGGTTCCATTGCCCCTATGTTCCTGGCTGGGACTGCCATGGTTTGCCAATAGAACATAATGTTGACAAAGAACTGGGAGCCAAAAAAAAGGATATCCCGGTGCTTTCTATACGTGCTGCCTGTCGTAAATATGCAGAAAAGTGGATAAAGATCCAGAGGGATGAGTTCAAGCGTCTCGGTGTCTTTGGAGACTGGGAAAACCCGTACCTGACAATCAATTATGGTTATGAGGCATCAATTGCCAGAGAATTTAACAGATTCTTACTCTCGGGTGGGGTTATCAGGAGCAAGAAACCGGTTTACTGGTGTTCTTCATGCCGGACGGCACTGGCCGAGGCTGAGGTGGAGTATCACGACCATGGCTCACCCTCAATCTATGTTAAGTTTCCCTTGTTGGATGATCTGGGAGGGGTCGTACCCGGACTTGCAGAAGAAAAACTCGGGAACCGGAAAGTCTATGCCCTGATTTGGACCACCACTCCCTGGACACTGCCGGCCAACCAGGCGGTTGCCTTTCATCCTGACTACACCTACGGGGCAGTCGCGGTGGGTGATGAGATTTGGATAATGGCTGTGGATCTCATTGAGCAGGCATTTTCCGATTTCGGTGAAGAGTTGGTAGGCACCGGGCATGAAATTATTGCTACATTTTCAGCCAGGGAAATTGAGGGCATGAAATGTAAGCATCCCTTCATGGAACGTGAATCACTTATAATTCTGGCTAATTATGTGACACTGGATACCGGTACCGGTATTGTTCACACAGCTCCTGGACATGGCCGGGAAGATTACATAAGCGGACTGCAATACAACCTGCCTGTATTTTCACCGGTTGATGGTTCTGGCACTTTTACAGACGAAGCCGGACCATACGAAGGGATGAACATTTATGATGGAAACAAACAGATCAATGCTGATCTGAAAGAAAAGGGATTTCTGGTCAAAGAGACAGCAATTTCTCACAGCTATCCCCACTGTTGGCGCTGCAAGAAGCCGGTGATCTTCAGGGCCACGGAACAGTGGTTTATAGCCATGGATAATAATAACCTGCGGCAAAACGCTCTGCAGGAGATCAGGAAAGTTACCTGGACGCCACGCTGGGGTATGGAGCGCATTTACGGGATGGTTGAAGTCCGCCCTGATTGGTGTTTGTCCCGTCAGCGTACCTGGGGGGTGCCGCTCACCGTATTTACCTGTGAAGGATGTGGTGAGGTGCTCAAGGATGAAGCAGTGGCTGAGAGAATTGTTTCTATTTTTGCTGAGGAAGGGGCAGATGCCTGGTTCAAGTATGATACTTCTCATTTTACAGGAGAGAACTGCAGTTGCAAGAACTGTGGGGGGACTTCCTTCATAAAAGAAAAAGATATTCTTGATGTCTGGTTCGATTCAGGAGTCAGCTATGCAGCTGTTCTTGAGGAGAGAGAGGAACTGCAGGTGCCTGCAGATCTTTATCTGGAAGGCAGTGATCAGCATCGCGGTTGGTTTCAAAGCTCTCTTCTTGCTTCAGTAGGAACAAGGGGTGTTCCGCCATATAAAGGTGTTTTAACCCATGGTTTTGTAGTCGACGGCAAGGGCAAGAAAATGTCCAAAAGTGTGGGCAACGTTATTGCTCCTGAAGAGATCATAAAAACATACGGTGCTGAAATTCTCAGGCTCTGGGTGTCCAGTGAGGACTACCGCGACGATATTAAGATCTCCGATGAGATATTAAAACAACTGTCAGATGCCTATCGCAAAATACGCAATACAATGCGGTTCTTCATGGGAAACCTCTATGACTTTGACCCGTCTAAAGACAGGGTTTCATACGAAAATATGGAAGAAATTGACCGCTGGGCATTGCACCAGTTCGAGCTTTTTAAGCGTAAGGTAATCAGGGCCTATGCTGATTTTGAATTTCACATTGTATTTCATGGGCTGCACCAGTTCTGCGGTGTTACCATGAGTGCTTTTTACCTCGATATTATCAAAGACCGGTTGTATACGGCTTCCCCGGATTCTGTTGAGAGAAAAGCTGCGCAGACAGTTCTGTATGATATTCTTGCCGGTTTATTGTGTATCATGGCACCGGTGATGAACTTTACCGCTGCTGAAGCATGGGTCCATCTGCCCCAGGCAGGTGATGATGAACCGCGCAAAGCCCATGAAGTATTTCTGCAGGAGTTTCCAAAAGAAAATGAAGAGGCAATTGATCCTGAACTGGACAAGAAATGGAGTCGTCTTCTGGAAGTGAGGTCTGAAATAACAAAGGCCCTGGAGGGAGCAAGGAGGGACAAGGTTATCGGTCATCCCCTGGAGGCAAAAGTTATGGTTAAGGCAACCGGCTCTCTGGCTGAATTTCTTGCAGATAAGTGGGACACACTCAAGATGATCTCTATTGTTTCAGAACTGGCCCAGGCAGATGTTCTGGAAGGAGATATTTATGCCAGTGAGGAATTGCCTGAGTTGCAGGTTTCTGTACTTTCTGCCCCAGGGGAGAAATGCGAAAGATGTTGGTTGCGTTCTGAGACCGTTGGTGATGATGATGCTCACCCGGTGCTTTGTAGCCGATGCACGGCTGTAGTTGCTCAACTTGCATAATAAAAATGTTTTATAGCGCCGGATTTTAATGTGAATGCCAAGCTTGAATCAAGGGATCTTATACCTATAGGTATTGCTGCCTTTGTAGTCATTATTGATCAGTTTACCAAACTGTGGATAATGAATAATTTGGGGCTCTATGAGCAGCAGAATGTTATTCCCGGTCTTTTTGATCTGGTTTACGTGACCAATACTGGAGCAGCCTTTGGTTTTCTGGCAGGGAGCAAAAGCGGGCTGCGGCAACTGTTTTTTGTTGGAGTGGCCACAGTGGCACTGGTTATTATTGTTTATGCTTATGGACACCTGAAAAAGCAAGGCAAAATATTTGTATATTCCCTGGGGTTAATTGCAGGGGGAGCCATAGGCAATCTGATAGATAGGGTACGTTTCGGTTCTGTAGTAGACTTTCTGGATTTCTATCTGGGAAGCCATCACTGGCCGGCATTTAATGCAGCAGATTCTGCAATAACAGTCGGTGTCGGATTGTTTATGCTTGGCACGTTGCTGCAGCATTTGGAAGAGAAGAAAAGATCAGATACTGGATGCTAGTTGCTGGATACTGGATAAAAAACTAGGGGCACAGGACGCAAGGCTCAGGGCGCAGGGCAAAGACATGATACTAAATACTGGATATTTGATAAAAAAGTGTTGACTTAAATATCCTTCGATTTAAATCTTTTTCAGTAATTGGCTCAATTTCTTTTTGTGTCATATTATTAATAAACTCCTCAGCTTCATCACCATGTAAAACATTATTTTCATCTAGAGCTTTTTCATAACCTTTCTTG
>JAAXQI010000052.1 GCA_012974315.1 Desulfobacterales bacterium
GCTTTTGTTAGGAATTGTTACCAAAAAGTGGTATTGTATGTACTGATGAAATGTTTTATTATGTATAGAATCTCTGCCTTTTCGAAGCAGAATATTTATAGAAGTACATGAGGTGAACAATATGTTGCGGAAATTAGTTGGTATTGCGGTTTTCTTTTTACTGATCATGACATCAGTGCCCATGAGTATGGGTTGTGTCGGAAGGGTTCTCTTTGTCGGCGCTCTTTCTTCTTCTGCCGACCGTTTGATGAGCGAGTTGCTTGTTACTCTCATTAACGAACGTACTGGAACCAACGTGCAAATACGTTTTTTTGACGACCGTGATCAACTCTATAATGCAATGAAATTAACCGATGAAGCTGACAGGGTTGATATAATAGTTGAGGATACTTCGCATGCAATGAGTCATCTGAAGCGGCAACGTCTGGCCGATGTAAAGCAGGAATATCTCGATGCAAAGGAACTATACGAAAAAAAACTCGATATCATCTGGCTCAAGCCTTTGGGTTTTAGGGAAAATCAGACAGACGCTGAACCAACGGTCATCGCTCCTTTATTGCGGCGTGATGTGCTGACCAACTTTCCCATCCTACCGAAGATTTTGAATAAACTCGCGGGAACCATTGATGATGAAACATTTAACGATTTAGAATCAAGGGTCAGCGGCGGCGAAAAGCCAAAAAATGTTGCAAAGGATTTTCTGTTCACCAAAAAACTGATTTAATCCCTGCCCTATTCCTCACATGAAGCATCCCTGCCGCACGATCTTACGCAGCATGTGTGATTCTCTGCCCGTACCCCGTTAAATATACTGTCCGGCCGAATCAGGGAGTTCAATTTTCAGGTTGCGGCCCGGCTTCTGCAATGGCATGGGGCGCCACCGGTTCGAGGATGACGCTGCCCAAGGCTGCATCCCGCCGCTTGTCAAACACTGTTTGCCGTATTTTCAAAAGATCACTGGTTCCCCACCAGTTTTCAGACATATCAAGATCCCAGAACTGCTTTTCGCCAAGACTCACATTATACCAGGAATTGTCAGAGATGTTGTTGTATTTGATAAGCAGCCTCCCGGTATTCCACGGCTTGCCGGAGCGATCCGGTTCAAAGAAATCCTGGGTGTTCTGCCCGGATGGCACAAGAAAAACACCAATGCGGTTATCCCTGATTTCGTTAAAGAATATTGAAACAGGTCCTTCCATCCGTGTGAAGCGTATGCCTATATCATTGGCAACGAACCGGTTATTCTTGATACTGAGCTTGGCGCGGCCGAACCGCATTCCTTCATGATTATCCTGAAACGTTACATTGGCAATGTTGACGGTAGAAAAATGTGCCTGCAGACCGCTGAATCCATGTTTGATCACACAGTGCTCAACAACGCTTACCTGGCCGGATGTGAAGAAAAGTATATAGGACCAGTCTTTTCTGTGTGGATCCGCAGCAGCGGATTGAAAGAGAATCGGATCAGCTTGGGTGCCTTTAGCCAGGAGCCTGCCAAGCACCCTGATTTCCGAATCGCCTATACCGTCATCGTTGGAATCAATTTTTTCAAATAAAACAGTTGTACCCGGTTTTATGGTCAGCGTGGCGCTGCGGCCGACAACCACAACACCCCTCACTGTTATGCGGCCGGACCAGACCGTATCCGACTTTATGACCTGGTCGGCATAAACCTGTTCGGGATTGAATTGCTTCGCCCCGCATGAAGAGAAGACAAGCACGATCAGCAAAAGGGATAAGAACTTTATAGCTTGGATAAATATTTTCATGGCATGATACGGTCAACAAAAATAGTGACCGCTTCCTCCTGCTCTCCGGGGGCAACCTCTATGCTGTGGTTGGCATTTCCTTCAAACAAACCATAACGTTCCAGACTGTCGGGCGCCTGCCCCAGAATTTCCCGGGCAACCAGATAATACATGCCGCCACCATCAAGCATTATTGAAAAGCGGCCGTTATCATCGGTTTTTGCTATAAATTTTGTCATGAGCCGCAGGATATGCATCTGGAAAAGAAGATTGCCGTTGGCAGGATACGCGGCAACGTATAATCCTGCCTGGGGATTCCCTTCCAGGTCGAGAACACGACCGGATATACCGGTTACACCCGTCCGGGGTCCCTGCAAACCCGGATCCGGCACCAGGTTTATCTCTGTATCTTGAAGCGAAGCGGTTCTTCGTCCCTCCTGCTTGCGGCCGCGAGGATCAATGGCGTCCTTGTCGAGGAAACCTTCAAGGTCATTGCGGGGGTAACAGTTGATATGGATGTCACTTATGACGTCCTCCTCAACGGGAATGGGATTGGTGGCGGGATAACAAAAGAGATCTTTAGGGCCAAGCGGCCCCATAGTGGAGTATTGCTGCCGCTTGCGGGCAATTACCACATAATAACCGGGTTCAAGGTCAAAATAAAAACGGCCGTCCTCATCGAGGCTGTTCGTGAAAAGCCCCATGCCGCGGAACTGTTTATCCGATAACGGATACACGGAGACTGTTCCACCGGCAAGAGCGGCGCCCTTGTAATACACCGTACCGCTTATTCCGGTGGTGCCTGGTTCAAATCGGACAGGCGGTGTCTCTAAGGCAAAAAAAGGCATCCAGTGTGACTGGTCTGTAATGCTGATGGGGTTAATGCCATGATAGGAAAACATGGCAGTATCACCGACCATCCCTTCCGCAACAAGGTAATAATTTCCGGGAGGCAGGGAGAGTTTGAACTGTCCGGGTTTCTCTCCAGGACGGGAGGATATGCCGTTTTTCTTATTGAAAAGAGATGCCACGTCCGGATAGGCGTGGACAACGGCATCCGCAATAGGACCTTTCGTAGAGAATACAATACCTTCTATAAAGGTGTCTGCAAGGGCCTGACCGGTCCAGAGGGATGTCAGAAAACAGGCGATAAGCGTTACTATACGAAACCAGTGAAACATGGGAATCAAGTTGTTAATCGGCTAAATATAATGGTCATGACGATATTTTCTGTAATTCTGGTATACTAGTGTCACGTCAACTCTCAACTGACGCATCCCGCTTGCCCTTTATTGCGCCTGCTGCGTTGCAACTTCATTCACATAGCACCACTATGCTTATAAAGTTACGCCTTGCAGGCACAATAAATTGCGGCGCAATATTACGCCATTTGATCCTTGACGCAACACTAGGTAGATTCCAGGAGTGCCAATCCATTTTCCCGCAGGATTCGATTCTCCAATTCTTCTCCTAATTCCAGCTCCATCAATTTGTTGTAAGTATCTCTGGCACTGGACCAGGGTGAATCAGTACCGAACAGAATATACTCCTTGGGATGTTTGAGGATTATTCTGCGGGCGGTTTGGGTATCAATCTGGTCCAGGGTGTAGGAAATATCCATATAGATTTTTCTGCCGGCCAGCATTTCTTCAACTTCAGCCCATTGCTGCCAGGCTCCAAGATGGGTTGTAACCATCTTGAGCTCGGGGAATCGTTTTGAAACGTTCAAAATTTGTTTCGGGTCACATCGTCTAATTCTGGGGTAAGCAATATCAAAGCCGGTATGCATTACCAGTATCAGGTTCTGTTCAGATATTTTTTCATAGGCCGGAAACATCTTCTCATCATCAAGAAAAAAGTTCTGATAATAAGGGTGCATCTTGATGCCCTTGAACCCTTCCTCCTTAATTTGCGAGATATGTTCCAACGCAAATGGATCATCCGGATGAAACGAGGGAAAGGGAATGATCCGTTCATTGCGGATCTGTTTGGACCAGCTTACAATAGCCCCAAACTGTGAGGGGTTGGTAGCGATGCAACAGATGACGCTTTGCTCTACCCCTTCCGCATCCATGAGATTTAACAGAGAAACAATCCGGCCATCATGGGTTGCTTTAACACCACCTTCCTCTTCCAGGTAGGGAATTGCGCTGGCAGCAACCTGGTCCGGAAAGGCATGGGCATGAAAATCTATAATTCCTTTCATGATCGAGTGGTTTTTTAAATTGGACCGATTTTGGTTTTCAGGTGGATAAGCCCTGTTTAATTTCTTCCTGGAGTGTGGAAATGACTTCAATGGGATCGGCGGCTTTAGAAATGGGGCGGCCAACCACCAGGTAATCAACTCCATCAATAATGGCCTGCCGGGCTGTTACAATTCTTTGCTGGTCATCCTGTTCGTTGTACAGGTTGATGCCGGGCCTGATCCCGGGGGTGACGATCAGTAACTTGCTGTCCAGTTTATCCCGTAAACGTTTTGCTTCCATGCCGGAGGAAACTACCCCGTCACAGCCGAGTTCCAACGCCCGTTTGGCCCTGAAGTATACAAGGTCCTCAATGCTTTTTGTCATGCCCATGGCCTCCATATCCTCCTGGCCAAAGCTGGTCAGCACAGTAACCGCCAGCAAGGCGAGATCGCCTTTGGCCTCAACTGCAGCCCTGATGATCGGATCATTTCCATGGATAGTTGCAAAGGTGACCCCCCGGTTGTTGAGTTGCGCCACGGCGAGTTTGACCGTTTCAGGAATATCAAAAAACTTGAGATCAACCATGACCTTATGGCCTCTATCACGAAGCCAGTCCACGATTTCAAACCAGCTGGACATAAAAAGCTGCAGGCCAACCTTGTAGAAATTAATGTGGGATTCGGTCTTCTTGACCAGCTCTTTGGCCTGATCAGCACTTTCCACATCAAGGGCCAGGATTATGCGTTGGTTAAGAGGGATATCTTTCATGGCTTGGAATCTCTATTGGGTCGGTTTGGGGTTAGTTAAAAGGGCATATGCCTTCTGAATGTTTATAGTATTAACGTGGCATCGATGGTAACGAAAATAAGAGTCAAAGGCAAGGGGGATGTATTCACCAGGTTGTTTTTTGCAGTTTCAGTATCATATGCAACAGTGAAGGAAGCTAGGATGTTGACAGTGAACAAAAGCAGGTGGTACTATTTATCAGCTATGAATCGTTCAGGGATATTATATGCAGCCATTATTCTGCTGTTGTTGAGCACTGTAATGGGTGCTGCTGCCACATTAATTGTCAGTTCAGAGAAGGAACTGCAACAAAGTGTGATTGCCCTTGATCGTGCACGGCACCAGGCAATTCACGACCTGGCAGAAAAAAAACAGAATGCAGCCCTGGGAGAAACACAACAGAAAGATTACGAAAAGTTCATAATTTTTCTTACCGTAAAGATTGATGAATATTGCCAGCAATTGCGGACTGAGGCAGGCGATGATGCTGTTGAAAACCTGCCATGTCCCGAGGGGAGCCAGGCTTTTGGGGCCGTTCAGACCGGTTCGGTGCAGACCAGTGAAGAGCAGGTGAGGGAACTGGAGCGATTGTTTAGCGGTTCCCTGGAACAGTTTGACGATAAACTGCTTAAAGAAGAAGAACGTCTGTCAGCAAGACAGCCTCGTGACCGTGAAAGCGGTTACAGTTATGGAGGTTCCCAGGGCCAGGATAGTGAGGGAGGAGCTGCAGGTACCGGCCAGGCTTCGGGCCAGGATTCCGGAAGCAGTGATACAACCGGTACAGAAGGAACCGCAGGCCAGGGCCAAGAGGATACGGAAATGGATGGTACCCGGAGTGCTGAGGAAACGGGTGCTTCTGCGGGAGCTGGAGGAGAGAAAGGTGCTGAAACCGCGGGCGCAGGAGCAGACTCTGGCGAAGGTGCAGGTCCTGCGGCTGGAGGGAGTGGTGCAGGGCAGTCTGGCGGCAGCAGTTCACAGCCGGGCAATGTGGAACTTGATACCGGGAATGATGATGTAGTGGCGCGGCAGCTGCGTGAGGCTGCTGAAAAAGAGACAGACCCTGAACTGAAGAAAAAACTCTGGGAAGAGTATCGTAAATATAAAGCTGGGGTCCAATAACTCACTAGACAACCTATCCTGAGCAGAAATAAACTTTGGCAGGAGTCAGTTTATGCGTTTTGTTAAAATATTATCTCTTCTGTTGCTTGCGCCTGTGCTTTTTGCTGGTTGTGCAACTGTGCCAGGCAAACAGGTTGATGACCAGATTGCACCGCTCATGGCCTCCAAGGAATTTGGCAACCAAGAGCTTCTTAATGTCTCCATAAAAGTTTTTGATCCCGGTGAACTTCCTGAAAAAGCAGACGAACAAGCTGGCCTGTCGCTTGAAATCAGAGAGGCAGAAGCCCGTTTCATACCTATTCATCTGAAATATTCCATGCAGCGTACCGGATACTGGGGAACAGTCCGCATTGTGCCGGATGATGACATCGGGTCAGAGGTCCAGGTGCGGGGCAAGATAGAATTTTCTGACGGTGAAAGTCTGGTGTTGACTGTTGAAGCGCTGGACAGCCGCAACGTTCTCTGGTTCAAGAAGACCTATGCTGAGACCGCCCTGCTGAATGAACATTTGGGTACTGAACCTGAAAAAGAGGACACCTTCCAGGACCTGTTCAATAAGATTGCCAATGATCTGACTGAATACCGCAACAGTTTAACCCCGGATGATATGCTTGAAATCCAGAGGGTTGCTGAGCTGCGCTATGGCCAGTTGATGGCACCTGATGTCTATGGGCAATATCTTTCCAGTGATAACAATAACCGGCTGCACATTGTCCACTTGCCGGCTGAAAATGATCTCATGATGGAGCGGGTTCGATCCATCCGGTCCCGGGATAATATGTTGATTGACACAATTAATGGGTATTATGAAGCATATTACCTGGACCTCTGGGAACCATATGCCAACTGGCGGCAATTTCGCAGTGAAGAGATTGCCACCATGCGGGAGATCAAGCGGGAGGCTTTGAAGCGGAAAATTATTGGTGCTGCAGCGATTATTGGTGCCATTGCAGTTGGCGCCACTATTGATGACAACTCAGCGGCCACCGATACACTGCAGCAGGTAATGGTTGTTGGTGGTGCATATTCAATTTACTCCGGCTTTCAAAAAAGCCAGGAGGTTACCATTAACAAGGAGGTCATTGAGGAACTGGGGGTGTCCTTTTCGTCCGAGGCTGAACCGCTGGTTGTTGAGGTGGAGGGTGAAACATTCCGCCTGACCGGTTCGGCAGAAGAGCAGTATGCAGAGTGGCGGAAAATCCTCAAGCAGATCTATGCCAGGGAAACAGGACTGGTATCAGATGAGGCCATCCCTGATCAATCAAGCAGCGCCTTACCATAAATCCCGGTATGACTGACACAATGCATCCTTCTTCTGACCCGGGCAGACAGCCGCCAACCCTTACCCCGCCAGACAGGGAGAAAGCAGGGGAAAAAGATAACCGTTTTACGGTATTGTTGGTCATGGTTGGGTTGCTTGTCCTGCTGGTGATGGCAGCAATGGTTATCTGGTTTTTGCCCCATTCGGGAATTCAAAAAAACACAACTGCCAATGTGTCAACATCTCCACCAATAACCCCTATAAAAGAAGCGGCACCTGAAAAAGATGAACAGGCTGGTGTAAAGGCGGAGCATCTTTTGGGAGAATGGTTGAGACTGCAGGCAAGAGCAGAGGCGGAAGATATAGCTGCCTGGGGTGCAGACAGCTATCCTGCCATTCTTGCAGAAGCAGCCCTGGGGGACCAGAAGTACCAGGAAAACCAATTTGCTGAGTCAGAGTCAGCGTATCAAAATAGTACCAGGCGCCTTAATGAACTGCTGACCAGTAAAGAGGAACGGCTGGCATCTGCCTTGGAAAATGGGGAGCAGGCTCTTGCTGAGCATGACGGTCCGGCGGCAGCAGAAAATTTTGACATGGCGCTGACCATAGATCCGCATAATGAACAGGGACGTCGCGGTTTAGAACGGGCCCGTAACCTTGATCAGGTTCTTGCTTTGTATAATGAAGGGTTGGAGTTAGAGCAACAGGACAGTTTAGTTGACGCCCGTAAAGTCATGCAGGAAGCAACAGTTATTGACAGTGCATTTATTCCTGCCCGTGAAGGGCTGGCACGGGTTGAAAATCGTATACAGGAGTTAGCCTTTCAGAAGGCCATGAGCCGCACCCTGGAGGCACTCAATAAAAATGATACCGGGCAAGCCCGCAAGTCACTGGCTGAAGCAGCCAGGCTGCGTCCGGCTGCTTCAAGTGTCAGGGATGCCGGGAAGCGTCTTGCTGCAATGGAGAAGGCTCAGCAGCTTGCTCAATTGCAGAGCAAGGCTGAAAGACTGGCAGCAGAAGAACGCTGGGCCGAAACCCTGCAAGTCTATGATGAAGCGCTGGCCATAGATGCTCATTTTGCCTTTGCTGAGACGGGCCGTAAAATGGCCCTGCAGCGGTTTGAACTGGATGAACAGGTGCAGAAGATTATTGCACGGCCTGATCGCCTGCAGGAAAGCGGCCCTATGCAGGAGGCCGAAATGACTCTAGTCCGGCTGCAGAGTATTAAAGATCCTGGTCCCAAGCTTCAACAACAGATTAACGATCTATCCAGTCTCATCAGGACTTCTTCTATTCCGGCTGAGGTAATCCTGCGTTCGGATAATGAAACCAGCGTGGTAATCTATCGTGTCGGCAAGTTCGGCAGCTTTCTGGAAAAAAAGGTGTCTCTGCTGCCCGGAGCATATACTCTGGTGGGATCCCGTCCGGGATTCCGGGATGTACGTAAAGACTTGAAGGTGCAGGCTGGCAACAATGGAATTATCGTTGAAATTCGCTGTGAGGAACCAATTTGAGCCGCCTAATTGAAATCCACCATAAAGGATCCAAATCCCAGTTTGGTGACAGCGATCTGCCCCTGACCATCGGCAGCAGCCCCGGTGCCCATATTTTATTGCCGGAAGCCGAGGCAGTCGAGGGCTATATAGGTGATTCCAAGGGATATCTTTTCCTGCAGCCAGCTGAAATTTCAGCCACCATTTTTCATAACAACCAGCATATTGAAACATCCACCTGGATCAAGTCCGGTGACACCACCAGGGTCGGATCCAGCCTGCTGTATTATAAAATATCCGGAGACCTGGTGGAAATTCATGTGGCAGGCGTGGAGGACAAAGAGGTGCTGATACCTCCAGACACTCCCCATCCAGACACCGGACAAGGAAGCGAAACGCTGCCTCGAACCTCGAAAGATATAAATACGGGGCGACGGAAAAAAATGAGTCTGCTGGCAATTGGTTTTTTTCTGTTTCTTGTCCTGGCAACTTCCTTTGTGCTTACGGCGCGGTCTTTGGATGTTGGCATCAGTCCGGAGCCTGATACCCTCTCCATCTCCGGCTTCCCGCCGGTCTTCAAATTTGGTACGCACTTTCTTGGTCTAAAAGGAGAGTACATTGTTAAGGCATCAAAAGCCGGTTATCAGCAGCTTGCGGCACCGGTCACTATCTCGGGCAATGAAGCGAACAGTTTTGTCTTCAGCCTTGAGAAGCTGCCGGGCAGGATAGATTTTATTACAACCCCGACTGATGGAGCCCAGGTCTATGTTGATGGGGAAGACATCGGCGCAACACCGTTGCATGATATACAGGTAACAGCAGGTGAGCACCGCATTCGCATCGAAAGGGAGCGATATCTGGAACAGGAGCAAGTAGTTGAGATTGAGGGGCTTGGCCGGAAGCAGAAATTTGAATATGTCCTTGCTCCTGCCTGGGCAGAAATAACCCTGGCCACAGAACCGGCCGGTGCTTCAGTTATGATAGGTGACCGGGAATACGGTCAAACGCCTGTCACTTTTGAGCTGCTTGCAGGGATTCAGGAAATTGTCCTGCAAAAAAAGGATTATTTATCCCATGTGATGAAACTTGATGTGGAAGCCGGAGCGAGTTTGTCGCCTGATACCGTTGTTATGCAGTTTGCCCCGGCAATGCTTGAATTAACAAGCAAGCCTTCCGGTGCAACAGTGACAGTGGATTCCGTGTACAAAGGGAATACACCCCTGGCTTTGGAGATACGTGCAGAAAAAGAGCATGCTTTTGCACTCAGCCTGCCAGGTTATAAAGAGTTCAGAAAAAAAATCGTTTTGGGGCCTGGTCAGACAATGAAACAAACGATCAGCCTGGAGCCGGAATTTGGCATTATTTTTCTTACAGCAGAGCCGCCCGAGTCGGAGCTTTATGTTGATGGTAAACTGCATGGCAAGGCAGCGGGCCGCCTGCAGCTGACGGTCAGAGAACATGCCCTTGAAGTGCGTGCCAAGGGTTATACAAGCGAGATCCTTACCGTCACACCACAGGAGAGTTACAGCCAGCAGATTGATATCCGGTTGAAGCCTGTTGGGTATGTCAAAAAACCGGCCGATCTGGATGACAAAAAACACACAGGCAGCGGTCAGAAACTTGTCCTGCTGCAACCTGTTTCCTTTCAGATGGGCTCATCAAGGGGAGAACAGGGACGCCGATCTAATGAGTACCAGCACCATGTAAAGATCAGCCGCGCCTTTTACCTGGGCAGCAAGGAGGTAACCAACGCTGAATTCCTTCTTTTCAAGTCCAGTCATTTCTCCGGGAAAGTGAACCGGCATACCCTTGGCAATGATACGCAACCTGTGGTTAATGTCAGCTGGGAGGATGCGGCCCGCTACATGAACTGGCTGAGTAAACAGGATGGGCTCGATCCCTTTTATTGGGAAGAAAACGGCAAAATGGTTCCAATAAAACCATTCACAACCGGTTACCGGCTGCCCTTTGAGGCGGAGTGGGTTTATGCAGCACGTTTGGCCGGCAGGCAGGATATGGCGCGCTATGGTTGGCAGGGCACCTTCCCTCCCCACGCATCTTCTGCCGCTAAAGTTGAAACAGACCCGACGGGGCCGGAGTCCGGTACCCATCATGTGGTGCGGGGGGCCAGCTGGGGAGATGGTTCGATTACCGAGTTGCGTCTCAGTTATCGTGGCTACAGCCGTGAGAAGCGTGATGATATAGGATTTCGTATAGCAAGGTATGCACGATGAAGAGGATTATTGTTTTTTTCATTGTCTTTTTAGCTGCTGCAGCATTTGCAGCAACTGAACCCGACAAAGACAGCGGCCAGGCTGAACCGGAAGAAAAAGCCCAGACCGCTCCTGTAACCGGGGAGGACAGCCGGGCAGAATTACCGAGGGACGGAAGCTGGCCGCGTCCTTTTGTGCCCAGTGAGAAAATCGGTGCTGATGCGGTGGTTTCATTTCCAGCAGATATTTAACAGAGGATTATTCTTATGCCCAAGCAACTTCCACGTGAATTGATTTTTCAGGTCTTTGCATTACTCATTGCCTTTATCCTGGTGCACGGGGCCTATGTAACCGTGATCCGGCCGCAGGCAGCAGCATTTGTAGCAGCAGAACAGTCTTTCCTGGCAGCAGATCCGGAGTACGTGCAGCAACGTAATTTTTATGTAGTTATAAAGGATTATGAGCAGGAAACTTGCTTTGTCCTGATGCTTTGGGCTATTGCCATTCTGGGGTACAAGGGGGCCGAATCATGGCGGCAGCGGCGCCAGCTGGATGAAGATCTGCTGCAACTGCCCGGCGGTATGCCGGTTGGTCCGGAAGACACCAGGGAGTTGACCAAAAGGCTTGATGAACTACCGAACCAAAGCCGGAAATTTTTGTTGCCGCGGGCGCTGCGTACTTCCATACTGCGGTTTGGTGCCACCCGCAATGTTCAGGATTCCGCAACTGCAGTGCGGGATCTCTGTGCATCAGAGGGGGAAAGGCTGGAGTCCGAACTTTCGACGATCCGTTATATTGCCTGGGCCATCCCCTCAGTTGGTTTTATTGGCACGGTTCGTGGTATTGGTGCTGCCCTGTCCCAGGCGAACAGGGCTGTTGAGGGCGACATTACCGGGGTGACCATGAATCTCGGTGTGGCTTTTAACTCCACTTTTATAGCTCTGGTTATTTCCATTGTCCTGATGTTTTTTATCCACCAACTGCAACTCATGCAGGAAAGACTGGTACTTGATACCGAGTCATGGTGTGACGAAAATCTTATCAGCCGGCTGCAGACCAGACCTCTCCCCTAAGATTATTATTTGTTATGCGCAGACGAAAAAGCCTATCACCTTTTAACCTGTCTTTTCTTGATATCATGTTCTGCGGTTTTGGTGCCGTGGTCCTGCTGGTGCTGGTTATTAACGCTGATACCATAAAGTCACGAAAAGAGCAGCATGAAGACCTGCGGGCAGAGGTCATGCGACAGGAACTGGAGGTTGATGCGGGCCGCAAGCATCTGGTGGAATTAAAGAACAGTGCACTGATAGTTGATGAGGAATTCATCAAGGCCCAGGGAAGATCAGAAGAGGTGCTGGCCCTGATAAAAGAAATTGAATTGGAGTTGGCTGATCTGGAGAATCAGACCCTGGCCCGTAAAAAACACATCAATGACCTGCAGTCTGATCTGAAAAGCATAGATAAGGAGCATCGCAGATTGGGGGCGGAGCTGGAAGCGGACCAGGATGACGGCAGAAAAATCAGACAATTTGAAGGAGAGGGGAACCGCCAGTACCTGACCGGTCTCAAGCTTGGCGGCAAGCGGGTACTGCTGCTGCTGGATATGTCTGCTTCCATGCTGGACCGGACCATAGTTAACATTATCCGGCGCCGGAATATGGATGACAATACAAAACGTGCTTCGCCGAAATGGCAGCAGGCCCTTAAAACAGCGGAATGGCTGGTTGCCAATCTGCCGCCTGAATCCAGCCTGCAGGTATATGGATTTAATACGGCAGCATCCCCTGTTCTCCCTGAAACGAAAGGACAATGGATCCCTGTAACCGATAATGGGAAGGTTGGAAAAATGATGGCGGCCATGCATAAACAGTTGCCTGGAGGGGGAACCAGCCTGGAAAATGTTTTTAAGGCAGCCGCCTCTATACGACCCAGGCCTGACAACATTCTACTTCTTACTGACGGTCTGCCAACCCAGGGAGCGGGAAAAACAAGTAAAAAAGCGGTCTCCGGCGATCAGCGGCTGAAATATTTTGACCGGGCAGTGAAGGTATTACCAGGGGGTCTCCCGGTCAACACCATCCTTTTTCCCATGGAAGGAGACCCCATGGCAGCGGTCAGGTTCTGGAAACTGGCTGTGGATACAAGCGGCTCCTTTCTTACACCGACAAGTGACTGGCCATGAAAAAACAACGCCGGACTATAGATGTATTCAATCTTTCCTTTCTGGATGTAGTGTCCTGCGGCTTTGGTGCAATCATTCTTCTGTTGGTTATTTCCCTGGTATTAGAGCCCCTGGTGATTGAAAAAATGAGTGTGGACCTGAGTGGCCTGATTATGAAACTGGAACAGGAGCTTTTTGAAATACGGGGTGAGACAAGGATCATGAATCGGAATCTGACCGAAAAGCAGACACAGCTTTCCGACTCACAGGAGAAAATTGCCAGGCTGATCGGAGACCTGTCAAAGATCCGCGGCGAATTCAAGACCTCAAGGTTGGAGTTTGAGGCCCAGACCCTTATTGAAAAGGGGCTGCAGTCAGCCAAGCAGGATCTGACCGAAGAGATGCGCAGATTGCAGGGTATATATCAACCACCGGAAACCGATGCTGTGATCGGAGGGGTGCCCGTTGACAGCGAATATATCATCTTCATAATTGATACTTCCGGGTCCATGCAGCGCTTTGCCTGGCCGCTTGTCCGCCGCAAAATGGCCGAAGTCCTTGATGTTTATCCAGGAGTGAAGGGTATTCAGGTGATGAATGACATGGGCGATTACATGTTTTCACAGTACAGCGGCCGCTGGATTCCGGACAGTCCAGCCCGCCGCCGGGCAATCCTGAAACAACTCTCAATCTGGAAACCGTTTTCCAATTCAAGCCCGGTTGAGGGAATAACCAGTGCGATCCGCAGATTCCATGCACCTGATAAAAAAATAAGCCTGTATGTGTTCGGAGATGATTTTTCCCGGGGGTCTATCCAGGACGTAGTTAATACGGTGGATCAGATTAACAAGTCTCTAAGAGGGGAAGAGCGCCGGGTACGCATACATGCAGTGGGCTTCCCTGTCCTTTTTTCCCAGAGCAGGGCCGAGATGAATGTTGCCCGTTTTGCAGCGCTCATGCGGCGGCTGGCCGAGGATAATAATGGCAGTTTTGTTGGGTTGAACAGTTTGAAGTAACGCTTTACAGGTAAGAAATTATTTAGAAAACAAAGCGGAACAGTACCTGCAGAATAATAAGGCTGTAAATGCCAGCCATCACATCATCGAGCATGATGCCGAGTCCCCCGTGGAATCGTTGATCAAAAAAGTTGACAGGAAACGGCTTTAAAATGTCAAAAATACGGAAAAGGATAAAACCCAGAACCATGGCCAAAGGAGTCGCAGGGACAGCGATCATGGTAATCAGCATACCGACAATTTCATCAATCACAACCAGACCCGGATCTTGATGATCCATAATTTTTTCTGCTTCACCTGCGGCAAAGGTGCCGATTACAAATATACCGGCAATGACAGCAAGGTAGATTTCCAAACTGAGGGTATGCAGCAGGAAGAAAAGCAATAAGCCGACAAGGGACCCCCAGGTGCCGGGAGCCTTGGGTAAATATCCACTGTAACATCCTGTGGCTATGAACATGATGAATGTATGCATTTGTTCTGTTAATTTTG
>JAAXQI010000106.1 GCA_012974315.1 Desulfobacterales bacterium
AGATGTGTATAAGAGACAGGGGAATAAAGATAAAAAAAGGGCTACAATCCATAAACCGCAGCCCAAATCCTCATTCAAAAAAACTGTGTGTGCTTATGGGCCGATTAAAAAATAAACCTGTCAGCTTTTACTTATTTACATAAGAAAAAAAGCGATCATAAGTCCGGTGAAAAGCCAGAGCCCCACCGTGGCTGCTACTCCCATAAGGATAGATATGCTGAGATTTAATGGTGTCCAGTGGAAATCAGAATGTCTTTCATTTGTTATAGTTGCCATTATATTCACCTCATAAATTAAGTTAAAGTACTATGCTGAATAATCAATAAAGCGAAGGCTTGCCTCCTGTTCCTTATTTTAAACAGTAATCATTCCCAGTAAGGATATCTATAAAAGAAGTTGAGGTGGCAACTAATTAAAATTGTATAAAAAGGTTTTTAGGTCAAGAAAGCAGCATCCAGAAACCAGTATCCAGTATCAAGTTGTTCCTCATACCGCATGCCTCGCACCTCGCACCTTTTCTAATCTTTTCAACCTGTTAACTATGCGCCTCCCCCTTCTGTCAGATTATTTTGTTGCAATAAGAAAAAAGTCGGGTATAGTGCGCCCCGCACCTGACAAAAAGTATGTGCACTAAGTGTCTGGCGAATTCTTCATACGTCGTTCTTCCTTCCGAGGCTTTCCATCCCGTTAGATTAGAATCCGTTATTTAATTTTCTGCTGATCACTTAAACTGGACAGCAGAGATCCCCGATGTGTTGACATTCGTGTCAATGTCATGGCTTTCTCTATTTATCCAAAAAAATAACCGCCTGTTCCCAATGAGGAAACAGCTGAACCAGTGGCAGAAACGTTAAATGCCGTTTCGCAGATGGTGCCTGTTTATGTTTGGTACCAAGAGCTGCTACGGCTCTGCCACACAAATACATACAGAGAGAATATAAATGAGTTTTACAAAGTTTGATTTTAATCCGAAAATTACTGCAGGCATTAAGGCCTGCAATTATGAAACACCAACCCCTATCCAGGATGACGCGATTCCCGCAATCCTGGAAGGCCGTGATATCATGGGCCTGGCCCAGACCGGGACCGGAAAAACTGCAGCTTTTGTTCTGCCTATTTTACAGCGTTTGCTCAACGGCCCGCGCGGTAAGGTACGGACCCTTATTGTTGCCCCGACCCGCGAACTGGCAGAGCAGATCCACAGCGACATCATTAAGCTGGGCCGCCAGACAGGGATTCGCAGTGTGGCAATATATGGCGGAGTTGCCAAAATGCCCCAGATTAAAAAGATCCGGTCCGGCGTTGAGATCATTGTCGCCTGTCCCGGCCGTTTGCTTGATCATTTGAATGACAGGACCTTCAATCTGTCCAAGGTCGATCATCTGGTCCTTGATGAAGCGGATCATATGTTCGATATGGGCTTTTTGCCGGACATCAAGCGTATTTTAAAGGCCCTGCCCAGCGAGCGGCAGACGTTGCTCTTTTCCGCCACCATGCCCAGCGAAATTCGCAACCTGGCTGAAGAGATTCTTAACAATCCGGTTCGGGTGCAGATCGCCCATAGCCGTCCCACGGCCACCGTGGAGCAGATGATTTTTTCGGTGGAGCAGAATCGCAAGACGACCCTGCTGAAAGACATCATGGCCAAGACCAAGATGTCATCAACCCTGATTTTTACCCGGACCAAGTATCGTGCCGAGAGTCTGGCTCGTCAGCTGGAGAAGGCCGGTTATGCCGCCACCTCGTTGCAGGGAAACCTCTCGCAGCAAAAGCGACAGAAGGCCTTAAGCGGTTTTAAACGCGGCGAGTTCAAGGTCCTGGTGGCCACGGATATCGCAGCGCGCGGTATTGACGTATCCGGTATTTCCCATGTGATCAATTACGATGTGCCTGGTACGGTGGATGCGTATACCCACAGGGTCGGCCGCACCGGGCGTGCATCGGCCACCGGCGAGGCTTTTACCTTTGCCAGCCGTGAAGATAGAAAAATCATCGATCAGATCGAACGGTCCCTGGGCAAGAAAATAAACCGGAATAAGAACACTGAATTTACTGTAGAGGTTCCGGACAACACGCCCCTCGGAGGGAAGCCTGTTAAAAAGTCGTGGAATAAGCCGAAGAAAAACTTTGGTTCTGCAGGTGGACGGCGCAATGGTCGCCCGGAAGGTAGAGGTGCATCATCTGCTGGTGCGGCAAAACAGGATCAGTCGCCAGTAGGACGCAATGGACGCCCGGCCCGCAGAGGAGCAGCACCTGCTGGTGCGGGAAAACAGGAACAGCCGTCTGGTAATTATCGCAAGGCAGGCAGCAGGCATAAAAGAAAGAGCCGTGCAGCCGTGCTGGACAGCAGCTTCGGCAACCTGTTTCTGAATTCGTGAGAGTTTGTAGCTGGTTTAGCAGACTTTAAAGAAATGTCTTTAATATTTTGGGCGCTCAGGAAACTGGGCGCCCAATTTTTTTTGACTCGCCCACCTGCACTGCCTGCAGGAGTACCATAATGCCATGTGGGTGGGTTTTCAGGGAAGCATGTTGAGCTGTTTGAAGTTGTCCGGGAGTTTGTGTCATCTTTTACTCTAAGTTCATAAGTTGGTCGTTGTACTTTATGAGTAATATTTTTTCAGAGTCGGTAGGGACCGGCAAATGCTTGTAAGAGTTGTCTATTCCCTGCATTGCAGCAGCACCAGCTGCCATTGCCTGTTTCATCTGTAGGTACATTTCTTCTCCCACCTGGGCCCTCATCTTTTCAATTTCCGCCAACTGGGCTGTCATGTCAAACTGGCTTTCAGACTTGCTTGCCGCAATT
This sequence comes from Desulfobacterales bacterium, assembly GCA_012974315.1. GTDB lineage: Bacteria > Desulfobacterota > Desulfobulbia > Desulfobulbales > BM004 > BM004. Next base: position 2,804 of record JAAXQI010000106.1, read on the forward strand.
TGAGTCCGCATAATCATAGCCATAATCCGCATTGTTTTTTTAAGCCATGTTTCACTGTCAAGACCCCTTGATTGTGCCCAGGAACGGTACGCTGAGTCATTCAAGATGCTATTGAAATCAATATACTCCTCTTCATCCGTATCCTGCTCTTCGCCAAAAGAATTAAAGTCATCCCACTGACTGATAAGGTTCTGGACATCCTTTTCATTGAAGCGCACATCTTTGACAAATTCGGACAGAGTCTTGGCCCATTCCTCGAATTGAACACTGGAGTCATTTATCTCATCCTGGCTTGATTGGGCTAAAGCAGATGACACGTTTATAAGCATGAAAAGGGATATAATTAAGAACCATATTTTTTTCATGTGCTTCTCCTGTATAAGAAATTGTATTTTATGCAGAACTTGTTTTATTTTAATGAAACTCCCCGCAGCAAGCTACGGGGTATCTCAACAAAGGATATTTCCAACAATAACGCTGCAAGCAGCGGGGTATTTACCC
>JAAXQI010000253.1 GCA_012974315.1 Desulfobacterales bacterium
CGGTCTCGTGGGCTCGGAGATGTGTATAAGAGACAGGTATATTCCCGGTATTAACAGATTGATCGATGCTCCACCAAAAAGCGAGGGTATAAGAGTATGGTCGTTATTTTTAATTAATGTTCGAAAATAAATCAGAATGAAAATATTTTTTGTTATGCCGCCAAGCGCCTTCCGGATATTTCCATCAAACCAGATGATCTCATTGTTAGCTATGTGGCCAATTCGACCGATTTCGAGAGAATGTCAAAAGATGCCAAACTATACCCGTCAAGGTATTTTCGTGTGTGGTTTACTAAGAGTGGTTTGGATAATTCGTTGAACTGAGACAAAATGATCTAAAATTTGAGATGCCTAAAACTATAATGGCTTGCCCGGTGTTAGCACACAAATATCATGGGGCCGAATATCCGACAGTAGTCATCCATAACGATCGATCCGAACAAGGTTTTCCCCAACTTTATAAACGTCTGTGCTTCTTTTAGACCCTAACGGTTTGACCTGAGTGGGGTACAAGCGCTTTAAATCCGTTTTCCGTTAGGTAATCAGCGAAGGCCGTGGACTGATCCTCTTCACCGTGTACTACAGCAATCTTTTTGATACGCAAATTGGAATTTTTAAGAAAACGGAGCATTTCATTTCTATCACCATGGGCGCTAAAACCGCCCAATTTCACAACTCGAGCCTTTAACGGATACTCCTTGTTGTAAAATTTAACGAGCGGGGCATTGCCTTTGCGCCCTTCTTCTTCCCAGGCTAAGCCCAGGTCGAGGATTCGTCGCCCTAAGGTGTTGGCTGCCATGAACCCAACCACCAGAATTGTATTTTTCTGATTGTGTATTTTGTGGCGCAAATGATGAAGTATGCGACCGCCTTCACACATCCCTGAAGCTGAAATGACAATCTTTGGATTTTCGTCCCGGTTCAAGGCCATCGATTCCTCAACTGATTTGACAAAACGAATCTGTTTGAAGGTAAAGGGGTTTTTCCCTTTGGATAGGAAGGTCTCATGGGTTTCCTGGTCATAAACCTCCGGATGCTCGCCATACACCTTGGTCAGCCGAGTCGCCAGAGGACTGTCAACGTAAACCGGCAGACGTGGCACTTCACCGGCATCATAAAGCTCATGTAAAAAATAGAGCAACTGCTGAGTACGACCAAATGCAAATGCAGGCACCAGAAGGGTCCCTTTTCGTTTGATATTGTCATTAATGACCTGTTTAAGCATGGGGGCCATGTCCACTATCGGCTCGTGCAGCCGATCACCGTAAGTGCTTTCCATAATCATCAAATCGATATCGCGATCTTCTTCGGCGAAATCAGATGTGGGGTCCTTGATTATTGGCGTGTCGTACCGTCCTATATCTCCGCTAAAAGCCACGGTAAACACTCGGCCATCCTTACGGGTTTTAACGATGGAAATAGCTGAACCTATAATATGGCCCGCATCGTAAAAGGTGCAGGTCATGTCTTTTCCTATAGTTACTTCGTGATGGTAGGGTTGACTCCTAAAGAGGGTCAACGCCTGCTCAGCTTCCTCCATATTGTACAGCGGGACCACCTGCTTCAAGTGGTATTTTCCAATCAGTTCGTTGATGGTTTCAGCCTTGAGTTGGTGACGCCTTTTTTTCATTAGAGCCTTGATTTCTCTATATTCACGATTGGATATTTTGCGACCGGTCACCGAAGACTTCATTCGCGACAATGCCGATCGGACGGTCTTGTAATTCAGGTATAGGGCGTCCATTTCCTGTATATGCGCGGAGTCGGCGAGTAAATAATTACACGCATCTGCCGTAGCCCTCGTACAGTATATGCGGCCATGAAAGCCGTTTTTGGTTACCATGGGGATGCGCCCCGAATGATCGATATGACCATGGGAGAGAACAATGTTGGTGAGCAATTTGGGATCGATAGCAAGCATGCGGTTTTTCTCGGCGCTTTCTTTGCGCCGACCCTGAAACAAGCCACAGTCAAATAAAATCCGATCCGTTCCACTGTCGAGCAGATGCATGGATCCAGTGACTTCTCTGGTCGCACCGTGAAATGTAACATTCATATTCTTCTCCTTGCCCTACGATATAGTACTTAGTGATGGGGGAATTCGCCTCACTCTCAATTCTTCAACCCCTGAATCCCATGATTCCAAAATCCCTCAAGTACTTAATTTATAAGCTAACATACGCCGAGGAATCTCCAATGTCAAGCCGGCTCCGGATAATCCCTCTTTCCTACTTGAAACGTATTCCGGCGATATTTATAATTGAACGACACGGCACCCTAATGGTTCTGATATCCGGTCAATCCGAATAGCCGTTTCGATTTACCATCCTTACTTTAGTTGAGTATTTTAGCATAACATATCTTTTCTTTATTTAAACAGCTGAACCATATATTGTGGGGTAGGAGGTTGGTGTGAAACTGGTGATACCATCAATTTAGCTCTCAAGGTTTCGATACAGATATCTGCAATAAAATCAAGATATCAATGACCAAAATTTTCTGAGATACCTTCATAACATATCACCAAACGATGATTGCGGTGACAACTGTTATATTTCCATTTATAATCAATTAACCTTTAACAGCCGCCCTGTCTTTCAATCCACCAGGTCATATCCTTCGAAATCCATCCCAAACATTCGCTCAAATTCCCTGCGCCTCAATTGTTTTTCATTATCTAAAATTTGTCTCCAACATAATACGACAAATTGAAAAAGATTTTGAGATCGAAATTTTGGAACTATTGAAAGAGCGCCTGTAAACCGCGGATCCGGATCTGGAAACCGGATGTTTTTTTTATATCCGAGCGATTTCTATGGTGGGATTGTAATTGATTAGACATACTTCAAATGGCTACTGTAAACGCGTGTACGGGGAATCTGAGAGAGATCTTTTGAACGGAATAAATGGTTATAGAACCATAACTATTAAACCACCCTTACCGAAATTAACTGTTCTCAGTGACTATTTTATCAGTGTTGCTTCTAAAGTAATATGTGGGAAAAACCATTGAATGAAAATCGATAAGATTTTTTCTGCTTGTTTCAAATTAAAAAGAAGCAGCAACAACTTATGACTCTTTTGACCATTTAAAATTTAACCTTTTACATGTACTTACTTAAAGATTTCAAGTTGAACATATCCTCTGCTAATTGTCTGCTAATAGCAAAGTAAACAACCCATACCTTTTTACTTCTATTATCTCAAAACATATTCTCTTATAAATCTAAAAATTAATTATTAATAGACCTTCACATTAACCTATCGTTAACTATTACTAATCTGTCTCTTATACACATCT
>JAAXQI010000060.1 GCA_012974315.1 Desulfobacterales bacterium
ATATTAATGTCGTTGTTGCAAAAGGGAATTATTTGTTGTCTTTCTGAAAAATGGTATGTTTTTAACAAGTTGGCAACTCTACCAGAATAAATGTTTTCAGTAAACTGTTGATCTGCATAAATTGGTTCCCATGCATTTAGGACCTTATTTTATTTTGATCTGAGCGGGAAATGGATATTATCGTTTGAAAAAAAGAGAAAAAAGAGGTTCATTGGGCAGCAAACTATTGAGGAGCTTTTATATATATGGCAAAAACAGTCCATTTTTTACCTGATGACGTTACGGTAACTGTTGAAGAAGGGGAGAACCTGCTTAATGTTGCAGCTAACGCCGGGGTTTATATCCATGCTTTTTGCGGCGGTGATGGGGTATGCGGCAAGTGCAAGGTTAAGATAGAGCAGGGGGAGGTTGCCGCCACCCAGGCAACACAGCTGAAAAACGAAGAGATTGAACAGGGGTTCCGGCTTGCCTGCCAGTCAAAAGTTGTCACTGATCTTGTGGTGCAGATCCCTGAGACCATTAGAAAAGACGGGAAGAAACTCAAGCGTAAGCCTAAAACCACCCGGTCAATCTCTGCCCGCTCCCTTGATGGTCTCATCGGCAGTTGGGATGTTGAACCTCCGGTGGAAAAACGGTTCTTTTCCTTGAGCAAGCCAACCATAGCAGATAACGTTTCAGACTTGCAGAGACTTACACGGGCAATAAGCAAGGGATGCCCGGAATGCCAGGAGCCTTCCTATGATCATCCGGAACTGCTCCAGGAACTTCCTTTTGTCATGCGTAAAGCCGGCTGGGAGGTAACCACCATCCTGCTACGTGGCAAAAGGCCTGAAGAGCCTACCCGTATTATTGCTGTTGAACCAGGCGACACAAAGGATATTCTTTACGGTCTGGCTGTGGATATCGGTACCACTACAGTGTGCGGGGTGCTTATTAATCTTAATACAGGTGAAGTGATTGCTGATGCCTCGGAGTATAATGGGCAGATCCAGTATGGCGAAGATGTCATCTCCAGGATTGTTTATTCCCAGCGTCCCGGTGGGCTTAAGGCTCTCCAGGAAAGAGTGGTTCATACCATGAATAATGTCATTGAGACGATCTGCAAAAAAGTCTCAATCGCTCACGATGACATCAGCTATATAATGGCTGCCGGCAATACTACCATGTCCCATCTTTTGCTGGGCCTTAATCCAAAGTTTGTTCGCGAAGCGCCCTATACTCCTACCTGCAATCAGTATCCCATAACACGTGCTTCATCCATCGGGATCTCTGCCCATCCCTCTGTCCGGCTTTTTCTCTACCCTTCTGTTGCAAGTTATGTGGGTGGTGATATCACCGCCGGGGTGCATGCCTGCCAGATGCATAAAAGTCCGGAACAGACGTTATTCATTGATATAGGCACCAATGGCGAGATTGTGATAGGCAACGAGGAGTGGATGGTCTGCGCAGCCTGTTCTGCGGGGCCGGCTTTTGAAGGAGGCGGTATCAGGCATGGAATGCGGGCCACAGGTGGAGCCATTGAAAACTTTCATATTGAGCCTGTGACCCTGGACCCCATGATCATCACCATCAACCACGCCAGACCACAGGGTATTTGCGGCTCTGGATTGATCAGCATCGTGGCGGAACTGCTTGAAGTCGGGGTCATCGATCAGCAGGGAAAATTCAATCGGGAGATTGATCATCCCAGAATCCGGGAAGGTTATGACGGTTACGAATATGTCCTGGCCTGGGCTAAAGATTCAGCAGTGGATGAGGATATTGTCATCACCGAAGTTGATCTTGATAACCTCATGCGGGCCAAGGGCGCCATGTATGCTGGCTACCAGACCTTGCTTGAATCAGTGAGTATGAACTTTTCTGATCTCGACAGGGTTATATTAGCTGGCAACTTTGGCAACTACATTGATCTGGAGCAGGCCATCACCATTGGTCTTTTGCCGGATATTGACCGGGACAGGTTCTATTACCTGGGAAATGCATCGCTACTGGGCGCGCAGATAAGCCTCACCGACCATAAAAGGTTCCTGGAACGTGATGTAGTAAGTAAGCTGATGACCAACATGGAGTTATCTGAAAGTCCTAACTTTATGAATCATTATGTGGCATCGCTTTTTCTGCCGCATACAGATATGAGCCTTTTCCCGACAGTTAAGACAAAACTGCAGGAGCACGATTAGCGAGTATAAACGAGCGAATTTGATTAGTAATTTTCCTTACGTCAGGAGATCCTGCCGGGATCTTCAATTGTCTGTAAAGTAAACGCCCTGAATTACGTTATTTTATCTAAGCCACTTAATTTCTTTGGCAGTGATAGGTCCAACAACAGTATATGCAAGACTTTCCGGCATTTTTGATTCGGAAGAGGAAAGGGGTATGGCCCGTCCCATGATCTCAGCATATTTCTGGGGCAGCAGAGGCTTCTTTTCCGGATCAGCGTATCCTGCCGGATAGCGGGGCTGAAGAGTCTGCAGGTTATACTTGTCTTTGGCCCCAAGCGTGTGCAGCATTTCATGGGTAATGATTATATTGTTGCGTGCGGCCTGATGCCTTGTTGCAAAAGCCTTTACCAGACAGATATGTCCTTCTTTCAAGCCGAGAGAATGGTCAAGTTGACTGTTCGTCGCCGGATCATAATAGAGTACAAAAACCTGAATGTTGGTTAATGGTCCGGAATAGGTGTCGTTCTTCCAGGCCCAATAGCGCAGCTTTAAACTCCACCACATGATGGCAAACATATTTTCTCCAATGGGAGGAGAAGGAGGCAAGGTGTTGATCTCGGGCGCAAGGTCGAGAATAGCCGGATCAGCCAGCTCAAGGTTGTATTGCTTCCCCTCATTCTGCAAGAATTGTTCAACAGGTTTGAAAACTTCTGGAGCAAGCGAGGTAATATAATCTGCAGTAAAGGGGCTGCCATCAGCATTTATGGGATATATTGCAACTGCAAGGGATTGATCCCAGTCGGTGATCCTCTGTTGGGTGAGATATGCATTTGCCCCAACAAGAAACAGGATGAAAAGGAGAATTGCTATGCGGATTTTTTTGAACATATTGGTATAAATACCTAAACTTTGTTGATTGTTGACGAGCTTTTTGGTACAAGATTATTTTGTAATATTAATTCGTATGCTATAGGCGTTTTTTGATTTCAGTGCAACTGTCTGCCTTTCATGTTGAAGCAGGTTTCAGGTGCCGTGTTTTGTTTAGCTGTAGCATAAATCCGTCAATAGAATGGTTTTAAATTATCTGAAAACCAAAGCATAAAAAGGAGACGAGTAATGGCACAGACTGTAATGGCAATCGCGGAGAGCATTAACATTATGGGGAAACGAAGCGGCACAGCCATGAAGGAGAGAAATCCCGGGCCGGTTCAGGAGGGAAGAAACAGCGGCCGGAGCTTCGTATCTTGATTTGAACATAGGGCCTGCCAGAAAAGATGGCGAGGAGTTAATGCCCTGGGCAGTTGAGACGGTAGAGGCTGTCAGTGATCTGCCCCTGGTCCTTGATACGACAAACGTTAACGCTATGGCTGCCGGCTTTAAGGTTGTGAAAAATAAAACTGATGCGGTACTGAATTCCATTATGGCCAGACCCGAGAGGATGGAAGCATTGGTTCCCATTGCAGCAGAAGCGGGCTGCAGTGTGGTTGCTCTGTTATGGGGTCCTGATGGTATGCCGAGGGATTCAAACGAAAGAGCTGCTCTTTCCGTTGATTTGTTGATGGCTTTGATGGAAGCCGGGATTCCCAATGAAAAAATGTTATTTGACCCCATTGCATCTCCCATTACCCTGGGTGCTGACCAGACCCTTGCCGGCCTGGAATTTTTGAGCATGCTGCAGGACATAGCTCCGGGAGCTGGCTCAACCATCGGACTTTCAAATGTCTCCAATGGTGTGGCAGAACATCTCAGAAAATACCTGGATCGCACCTATCTTGTCATGCTGATGAAACATGGCCTGACAACAGCAATTGTCAATGCATATGATGATGAGATTATGGCCATCTGCAAGGGAGAAAGGCAGAATCTGGTTGATCTGGTGCATGGGATGATGGACGGTAATGATCCTGATCCTGCTTCACTTGCTGGTGCTGAGCTGGAGCATTACAAGACGTATAAGACTCTTTCCGGCCAGACCGTATTCTCCGAGTCCTGGCTTGAGCTCTAACAGGTTTTTGTAATCGCCAGGCTTGTATTAAGCTTGCAGGGTTTTTAAATTTTGGAAATGTGACAGGGGGCCTGATTTGGCCCCCTGTTGCTTTTATGGTACTATTTTTAAAAAGAAAGGGTGGAGTGAGACAATAAAACCATGGCCGATATCCCTTCACATCATTACATATATGGAACCTGTGTCGATTATATAACAGGGGAAATAATAGTTGATACCGATGATGAACGCTGTCGTCAGGAGCTGGCTCAACTCCTGGTTGAAAAGAAAGGATATGCCAAAAGAGATCTGGAACCACGGTTGAGCATTGAAACATTATATAATGGCCAGTATGTTACATCTACTATTGATATCACTGTCAGAGAGGATGATAAAAGGTTTATGATCCTGCGTTTTGGGCCAGGTTCAATTGTGACCCGGGAGCGGGCTGCCATTGCAGCAGCAAGAGTTCTGGAGCCGTCATACCAGATTCCCCTGGCTGTGGTGACGAATGGTAAAGATGGTGTAGTGCTGGATACCTATACGGGCAAAGTTATCAGGCAGGGTCTTGATAATATTCCTGACAGGAGGGAGGCAGAATCCCTCGTCCGGTCGCTGCGCTTTGATCCTTTTGATGATGAGGAGAAAAGGGATCGTGAACACCGGATATTAAATGCCTATGACATAGAGGTCTGCTGTGCAGGTGGACCCTGTGCCTTGCCGGGCGCCCCGGAAGGTTAACAGGCAGGAGAAGAATCTCTTAAAGAAAATTAATAAAAGTAGAATCAAGCTGTAAGGAGTATCAGAACAATGACACAAAAAATAATAGACTGGAATAAATCCAGCTGGTTAAACTTTCCTACACTACAGCAGCCTAATTGGCCGGATTTTGACGAACACAGGGCGGTTCTTCAATCCATTGCCCAGTTGCCACCGTTGGTTTTTGCCGGTGAAGCAAGACGACTTAAGAAGGCACTGGCCAAAGCAGTTACAGGTGAAGCCTTTCTCCTGCAGGGAGGTGATTGCTCTGAAGATTTCCATAACTGTACAGCTCCACGCATCAGGGAAACACTGAAAGTTATCCTGCAGATGGCCGTTGTCCTTGCCTATGCCGGCGGCAAGCCTGTTATCAAGGTTGGTCGTATTGCCGGCCAGTATGCTAAGCCTCGCTCTTCTGACACGGAAAATGTAAATGGTGTTGAGATTCCAAGCTACCGCGGCGATATGGTTAATAGCCCGGAAGCTACACTGGAGGCCCGCAGGCCTGATCCGCAAAGATTGCTCAAAGGGTATTTTCTTGCTGCCACAACAATGAACATCATGAGGGCTTTTACCAGGGGCGGTTATGCCGCGCTTCACAGGGTTGATGCCTGGAACCAGGAGTTTGTTAAAAGTACACCCATGGGACAGTCTTATGAGCGGTTGGCAAAACATATTGCAGATGCCATCAATTTCATGCAGGTTGTCGGGATTGATACTGATACGCCCCAGTTAAACCAGGCAGAATTTTTTACCTCCCATGAGGCTTTGCTGCTTGGTTATGAAGAGGCCCTGACCCGGCAGGATTCGACAACAGGAGACTGGTATGACTGCAGTGCTCACATGCTGTGGATTGGAGACCGCACAAGGCAGCTTGATGGCGCCCATATTGAATTTTTTCGTGGAGTCCTGAACCCTCTGGGTATGAAGGTAGGTCCCAAGCATGATATTGATGAAATAAAGAAAATTATTAACCGTCTAAACCCTGAGAATGAAGCTGGCAGAATGACCCTTATCGCCCGCTTCGGTGCCGATAAGATTGATCAATACCTGCCGAAGCTGGTGCGGGAGATGAAAAAAGAGGGTTTGCATGTTGTCTGGAGCTGTGACCCTATGCACGGCAACACTTATACGGCCGAAACAGGACACAAGACAAGGAATTTTGATAATATTCTCCAGGAAATCAGGTCATTTTTTGAGATCCATTGGGCTGAGGGAACGGTGCCGGGGGGGGTGCATTTTGAATTGACCGGAGAGAATGTCACGGAATGTACCGGCGGCGGCCGTAATATCCTGGATGAACATCTGCAGCGTAATTATCAGACAAATTGCGACCCACGACTCAATGCGGAACAGAGCCTGGAGCTTGCCTTTCATATTGCAGAAATGATCCGCAGTTAGTTATGAGACGGGCTATTTGCTCAATGCGAGTTTGCTGAAAGTGGTGTCAGGCGGGACAGGATATTTGCCGTCAAAGCAGGCCTTGCAAAAAGAGTCCGGACTGCCGCCTGTTGCCTTGATCATGCCCTCAAGGCTGAGGTAATAGAGGGAGTCAAGATCAAGATACTCACGGATTTCGTCCACCGATTTTTTGGAAGCGATGAGCTCCGTACTGGAAGGGAAGTCAATACCATAATAGCATGCATTACGGGTCGGGGGGCAGCTGATGAGCATGTGTACCTCTTTAACCCCTACAGCGCGTAAAGACTTTATCCTGCTGCGTCCCGTTGTTCCCCTGATGATAGAGTCATCAATGATTGCAACCCGTTTCCCTTCGAGAAAGGAGCGTATCGGGTTGAGTTTTACCCTGACGCTGAAATCGCGCATGGACTGGGTGGGTTGAATAAATGTGCGTCCTACATAGTGATTACGAATAACACCCATCTCAAGCGGAATACCCGATTCCTGCGAATATCCGATTGCCGCATAATTTCCTGAATCAGGGAAAGGCATTATCAGGTCAGCCTCTACCAGACATTCCTGGGCAAGAATCTTACCCATCTGCTTGCGGCTCTGGTACACATTCATGCCAAAAATGTTACTATCAGGCCGGGCAAAATAAACATGCTCAAATATGCAGAAACTGTGTTGCTGCTTGGGCCAGGGAAAGAGGGACTTCATGCCGTTTTTATCGATAATTAATACCTCTCCCGGCTCTATGTCCCTTATATATTGGGCTTCTACAAGATCAAGGGCACAGGTTTCCGAGGCAATAATATAGGCGCCATTATTGAGCTTTCCCAGGCAGAGAGGCCTGAAGCCTCCCGGATCTCTGACTGCCACCAGTTGGTCCTGGGTCATCAGGAGCAGGGAGTAGGCCCCTTTTACCTTGGAAAAGGTTTCAGTGATAGCTGCTTCCAATCCTTTTGGAGAGTTCTGAACCAAAAGGTGAACAACCACCTCGGTATCCATGGTGGTTTGGAATATTGAACCTTTTTCTTCCAACTCATCACGAAGCGCCGTGGTATTTACTAGGTTGCCGTTATGGGCTACCGCTAAAGTGCCGCCCTTATGGTTCACAGTGAAAGGCTGGGCATTCAGGACATGGGAAGCCCCTGTGGTGGAATAACGGACATGTCCTACAGAAAGGTGGCCTTTAAGGCTATTGAGGATATCTTCGGTGAATACTTCCGGTACCAACCCCATGGCTTTATGCTCAGATGTCTGGCTGCCGTCAGAGGTTACAATGCCGGTGCTTTCCTGTCCACGATGCTGCAGGGCATAGAGTCCGAAATAGGTGAGTCTGGCAGCATCAGGGTGTCCAAAAATACCACAGACTCCACATTCATCTTTGGGGCGATTTCTTAATATCTGGTCCATATTCCTATCTGCTACTGGATGAGTTGGTTCATCTCTGAAAGGGGTCAATATACCTGTTTTTTAAGAATGTTCAATGTGTCAGTTTATTTTTTTTGAATCTGTGAACAATCATGGATTCAGGTCTTTGTGCAAGAGGAAAACTGGTCATCTGATAAGGAAAAATTATCCATGCCGCGGTAAAAATTAACCCACGAAGAAGTATTATTCAGAGACCAGTTTCTGGGAGGGATGAACCCGCTTTTAAATTTTTCTTCCAGACCATAGGGTTTGAGCCTGTCATAGGCTAACACATACATACAGCGTTTTTTGCCGGGATAAACCTCGCACCAGCCATTGTGGCTGCCACCACATGGACCATTTAGAAGATATTTTGCACAGCGGGATTGAGGACAGAGAAAAGCCAATTTTTCTAATGTGCAGTCCCCGCAGTTAAGGCATCCGAAGAGGGCCACTTTATTTATGTACTCAAAAGTGGAAAGGGGACCCTGCATACGGGTTTCATCTAAACTAAGGCACGTTTTTTTACAGAAGTCATAGAGTTGTCCTTCGGGCTCAAAAGCCACCTCGTGGACCCAATGGGAAAAAGAATAGGCTGAAAACCAGGAAGGTTTTTTCCGCTTCCTTGTCGTTTCCCGTGAAGTATTGAGCCATGTTTCATGTTCTTTTTCATAATAATAAAATGCGTCCGGTGGGCTAAATGAGAGATCAGGAATAAGACTCTGCCAGTCGGAAACCATTTGGACGGCCTGGGAGAGCACAAAATCGATATCCTCAAAGTTCAGGGCCGGTCCTCCAATATGGGCACCGTCATAGCCAAGCCCTTTTAAAACTGCCAGTAGTTTGGCTGCCCGTACAAGCCGGGCCTTTTTACCTTTATCAGCAGTGCGCCCCTCCCATTGGATTTGTTCATAGAGGGAATCTGGGATCAGGCAGCCTGGCAGTTTCCCTTCATACATGAGCTCAACCACCTTGAGGTTTGGGATAAAAACATTGCCGAGGATTGGGATATTGAGCCGATTTTGCTTCATGTACTGTAGAAGTTCATGAAATTTTCGAACGTCATATCCCAACTGGGTTATGACAAAATCCGCTCCGGCAGCTACTTTTCGGTGCAGTTTGTAATACTGCATAACCAGCTCGGACTCCAGCATCTTGAAAGGTGAGACAACTACGCCTTTGAGAAAAGGGATACTTGTTTCTTGATCGCCTCGGTCTACATTTTGCAGGACACCCTTTCCCTTTTTATTCATGCTGGAGAGCATGTCAAGGGCATGAATCGTATCAAGGTCGAATACGGGTTTTGGATAGCCGCAGTAGCCTTCTTTGGGGTAGTCGCCGGCAATAACAAGCAGGTTCTGCAAATTATGCCTGTCCCAGCCAAAGAGCAGCGACTCCATCTGGTTTCTGTTTTTGTCCTTGCAGGAAAGATGGATAATTACCTCGGAGCCCATGGCCAGAATTTCCGTACCAAGAGTCTCTGGAGAGAGGGCGGGTTGGCCTCCGGCATTTTCTGTAATACTAAGAGCCTGGAAACGCCCGTCAGCAGCAATATCTTTTGCCAGGTTGACGATCCTATTGATTTCCTGCGTCCTGCCTCCCCGTCCAGGGACGAGTTCAAATGTCAGGGTAAATTTATCAGGGTCTTTGAGAGAATGGCGCAGTTTTGAATTATGATCTTCCATAAGAGAATGTTCCGGCAGACTCCTGCATTTGAACTTGTACTTGACGCTTGATTCCTGTATTCAGTTGCTACTTAATAGAGAATTTTTTGCGAAAAAGCCCCTTGGTTAAGTCATCTTTTTATATAATAATGGAATTTGGGCAAAGATGAAACATCTACTCGATAAAGGAATATAATTCCCGTGGAATATTTATTACTTGCAGTGCTGATATTGTATCTCACCATAGAGGCTGCAGAGCAGTTTCTTGCCATTATCAACCTTAAACATCTTGCAAAACATGGGGCGGAAGTGCCACCAGGTTTTGAAAAGCATGTCGATAGTTCAACCCTGACAAGAATACGGGATTACACAGTTGAACATGGACGCGTGGATAGAATTGCAGCAGTTGTTTCAATGGGTGTTACCATTTTGTTTCTTTTTGGCGGATTGCTGAACCGGCTCAACAGTTTTATTGGGGAACAGGGCTGGGCGCCGGTTACTTCAGGGGTAATATTCTTTATGGTGCTCATATATGGGGAAACTCTTATTAGCATGCCATTTTCCCTCTACAATACTTTTTCCATTGAAAAGCGATTTGAATTTACAAACCAGACGTTAGGTCTCTGGTTGAAGGACTTTATAAAGTCACTGATTCTGAACACACTGCTGCTCGGTTTTCTGTTGTATGTGCTGTTATGGTTCATCCGGGTTCTGCCCGATTTCTGGTGGCTGGCTGGTTGGGTTTTCATGCTGCTTTTCAGTATTTTTCTGTTGTACATCTCGCCATATGTTATTGAGCCGTTGTTTAATAAGTTCAAGCCCATGGAAGACATCTCTCTGGAAGGGAAAATCAAGGAGACTCTGGCCAGGGTTGGCTTGAAGATAAACAGGGTGTTTTCCATGGATGCATCCAAGAGGAGTAGTCACAGCAATGCCTATTTCACAGGCATTGGCCATGTGAAAAGAATTGTCCTGTTTGATACCTTGCTTGCCAATCATGGGGATGACGAAATAATAGCCATCCTTGCCCATGAAGCCGGGCATTGGAAGAAGAAACATATTTTGAAAATGTTGGTTTTAAGCCAGACCATAGGACTGATTGGATTTTATTTAGCACATAAGCTGACAGCAGGCGATCTCCTTGCAGAGGTTTTTATGCTGGACATTCCAACCACACATGCAAAGCTTCTATTGGCTATTTTTATCGGCACCCTTGCATTATTTCCAATCAAGCCTCTCATGGCATATATTTCCCGCCTCCATGAGATTGAAGCGGATAATTTTGCCCTGCAGCTGACAGAAGCCCCCGGCCCAATGGCAAATGCGCTGATTAAACTTGGAAAGGACAATCTGGCCAATCTGCATCCGCATCCACTCTATGCAGCGGTTTACTACAGCCATCCACCCATGGCGCAGAGAGTGAAAAGGATTTTGTCTGAGCAGGCAAATAATTCCTGAAAAAAAGAGATGTTTTGGGCACGGTTACATGGCAGCAAAAGAAACTGATAAATATCGAGCTGCAAGATCATTCCATGACCATGCGGAAGAGTATGATAGTTGGTTTGAGGATAGCCTTGTTTACGAGATAGAGGTGACTGCCTTGAAATCTCTGCATGCTCAAATGGATGATCCGAAGATGGAGATAGGCGTGGGGCCTGGTCATTTTGCCAGGAACCTTGGGGTTGGTTTCGGTATTGACCCAGCCTGGGCACCGCTCACATTGGCTTCCGAAAGGGGGATCAAGTGTTGTCAGGCATTTGGAGAACAATTGCCCCTAAAAGACAGGAGAATTGGTGCGATATATGTACTTTTTACTCTGTGTTTTGTGGCTGATCCTCAAAAAATATTACGGGAATGCTCCAGAGTCTTGAAGGAGGATGGACATCTGGTCATCGGCATGATTCCTTCCGGTAGTGCTTGGGGCAGAAGTCTGACTGTCAAGAAAAAGGCAGGCCATTCGTTTTATAAATATGCCCGTTTTTATACTATAGCAACTGTAAAGAAGTTGTTGGCCAAAGCAAATATGAGGGTCATCGAGTACAACTCAACATTATACCAGGCCCCTGGGTGTGTAGAGCAAAACGAGGCTCCAAGAGATGTTTTAGATGAACAGGCAGGATTTGTGGTTATCGTCGCGGCCAAGAATCAAACATAGAATTAACGGCGTGAGTAGGGATTTTTGCTTGGCCGACGAGTAAATTGTTGTGATAAAAGGAGTTATTCCTGCACGTCCACCTGAATAAAAATTGCTGATTTTTTTGAAGTAGAAATGATCAAGGCACGACGGTCTGCCTTTAAGGTGTTTGAGAGGGGGAATTGCTTATTGATTAGAAGCGAAAGGAACTTCAGGTCTGGGCTGTTGAGCATATTTAGGGGTAGCACAGCGGTTAATAAAGCCCCTTAACAGGAATGATTGATTTGGGGTGAGACCGGCAAATTCAATACCGCACTGTCTTAAGTCTTCAGTGGCATGAAGTTCATTGGTCTTAATAGCTACGTCCCATGCATTGCTGCAAGGAATGGCCTCAACAAAACGGTCATCAGAAATGAGATCGACTTTCAGTTTGGAGTAATCTACATCTCTGCTTTGGGGGTCATGGTAGGTAATCTTGGCGCCACCTAAAGAGATATCAGTGACTGAACCTATAATTTCCGGGTACGATGTAATAAGAACTGCAATCACACCGTTTGATACGGGTGAACGCTGATGTTGACGGCGCTCTTGATATTCAGAGCTTTCTGTCATTTTGTCACTCCTGAAAAGTATTTATTTTAATAATATAATACTTGGTTTTACATGTGTCTATATTTTTTTACGATGGGCCTTTCTTATTTCCTGAAACACAGAGAGGGATGGAAAATATATTTTTTGATAAATTCAGATAAATGGATTGTATGAAGAAAACATTCCTTTGAACACCTGAGGATGAACAAGCAGCAATGCAGAGCAAAAAACAGGAAAGGACCAGGCAGGAAACCCAGGTAAAGGCCCATAAATATGTCACCTGTCAGATGTGTAGCAGAGAGATTAAACCCGATGCATGCAGCTGTCAGGAAAATGATGAAGGAACCTTATATTGTCGCGCTTGCAAGGCTGAAAGGGAGAGTTGCGGCTGTAGTGATTAATTGCGGAAACAACAAAAGGCCGAACACTCAATGTGCTCGGCCTTTTGTTGTTTGCGATACATCTCTGAATTACTGTTCTTTCTCCTCAGCTTCCGGAATCCTTCCTTCTTTTAAATCCCTTCCTTCCAGGTAGCGGATGATCGATTTTGCTGCTTCTTTACCCTGGTAAGCTGCCTTGGCGGCAGTTTGCGGCCCAAGAACAGCGTCACCGCCAGCAAAAATCCAGTCCACAGAGGACTGCATAGTAATTTCATCTACCTCAAAGGTGTTCCAGCGGGAAAGATCGAGTTTGATGTTTGATTCCGGCATGTGTTCTACATCCTGGCTGATGGCAGGAATTATGGCATCAGCTTCAATCATGAAATTGGAACCATCAACGGGTACGGGGCGGCAGCGGCCTGATGCGTCACATTCGCCCAGTTCCATCCGGATACATTCAATTTTTGTCAGCTTGCCGTTTTCCCCATGAATTTGTACCGGGGCAGCAAGAAATTCAACGTTGACACCTTCTTCCTCAAGGTGATGAATTTCAGCCTGTGAGGCTGGCATTTCCTTTTTGGTTCGGCGGTAGAGAATAAAAACCTTGTCAGAGCCTGTACGCAGGGCTGTCCTTGCCACATCAATGGCAACATTACCACCTCCTACAACAACGACATTGCGGCCAAGGTTTAGAGATTCACCGAGGTTCACCCGCCGGAGGTAATCTACACCGTGCATTACGCCCTCTAAATCCTCGCCTTCCAAGCCAAGCTTGCGGCTGGCATGGGCGCCAATACCGACAAATACTGCTCCATAGCCCTCATCTTTTAGCTGCTGTAGAGTTTTGTCTTTGCCTATTGTGACATTATTGACGATTTCCACTCCGCAGTTGACCAGGGCCTCAAACTCAGCGTTTATAATATCACGTGGTAGACGGTAGGCGGGAATGCCGACTGTCAGCATGCCGCCAAAAGCCGGCAGGCTTTCAAATATTGTAGAATGGTACCCTGTATGGGCCAGGTAGAAGCCACAGGCCATACCCGCAGGCCCGGAGCCCACGATGGCAACTTTTTTGTCCTTGGGCATGGCACAGGGCTTGAGCATGTTTTTTTTGTTGGCTACCATCCAGTCAACCAAAAATCGTTCCAGCATACCAATGGCAACAGGATCACCTTTCTTT
>JAAXQI010000138.1 GCA_012974315.1 Desulfobacterales bacterium
GCATTAATGAGGCACTAAATGGAAACATATTATCAACCCAAAGATTTAAACAAATTTGCCGAAATAAGTGAAGGCGCCCCGGAACTTGCCCAGAAATTTTTCGACTATTATACTGCGGTTTTTGCAGAAGGAGAGTTGACCCAAAGAGAAAAATCACTCATTGCTCTGGCAGTGGCCCATGCAGTCCAGTGCCCCTATTGCATTGATGCATATTCGCAGGATTGTCTGGAAAAAGGCTCCAACATCAATGAAATGACTGAGGCAATCCATGTGGCCACTGCAATTCGTGGCGGAGCCTCACTGGTACATGGCGTTCAAATGCGTAATGTTGCAGGAAAAATATCGTTATAAACGATTTAATTATGTCTAATTTGCAAACAGCAGAAAATCTAAGCAGCAATCTATTCCAGATACCTGACTTAGAGGCATTCAGGAGAAATCTTGACATCAATGGTCTTGATTTAACCAGAACCCACTGCACCACCCTGCAGATCAATGTTGGTCTACTCTGCAATCAGTCATGCAAACACTGTCACCTTGACGCCGGTCCATCCAGAAAGGAGATCATGAGCAGGAAGACTGTGGATGATGTCATTGATCTGGCGGGCAGATTCCCCTTTGAAACCATAGATATTACCGGTGGAGCGCCGGAAATGAATCCCCATATCCAGACCCTGGTCAGAAAACTCGCCCCATTGACCAAAACCCTCATTTTACGGTCTAACCTGACGGCCATTGCAGAAAAAAAGCAGAAGCCACTGCTGCAATTGTTAGCATCCCGGAAAGTTACAATAATTGCTTCCCTTCCCTCACTCAATGAAGCGCAATCAGAAACACAGCGGGGAAGAGACTCTTTTGCCACCTCAATAACCACGCTTAAAAAATTAAACTCAATGGGCTATGGTCTGCCAGATACCGGTTTAGAGTTAAACCTGGTGAGCAACCCTACCGGTGCATTTCTGCCTTCATCTCAGGAACAGATTGAAAACCGCTTCCGCCAGATGCTTGCCCAGAAGTGGGAACTCTCTTTTAACAATCTTTATACCTTTGCCAATGCACCACTGGGCAGGTTTCTTACCTGGCTGGAAGGTACCGGCAACCTGGAAAGTTATGTACTCAAGCTGGCTTCCAAATTCAATCCCTGCACCCTGGATGGATTGATGTGTCGTTCTCTTATATCCGTATCCTGGGACGGCTACCTTTTTGACTGTGATTTTAACCAGGCTCTCAACCTTTATATGGGTGACAATAAAAAACATATCTCGGATCTGCATGCTCTACCAGGCCCTCATGATAGTATTGCTGTATCCGAGCACTGCTATACCTGTACCGCAGGTGCCGGGTTCACCTGAGGCGGTTCAATCAGTGCCTGAGTATCAGGCAAATTGTTCCCCCTTCATTGTATACACGTAAGACTCTTTCCAGTGGCCTCATGATGAAAACATTGGTCCAGCAATTAAAAAATATTGAACAGTCAAGTATTTTTGTAGTTGACCAGATAGTGGAAATTGCGAATTCTGCAATTTTAGACAAAGGTTTTTGCACCATTGTCCTGGCAGGAGGACGAACGCCCCAGCGCACTTATGAACTGCTGGGTGAACCTTCAGGGGCTGAAAAAATGCCTTGGCAACAGAGCCATTTCTTCTGGGGTGACGAACGGTGGCTTACATCGACTCACCCGGACAGTAATTTCTCCATGGCCTACAAGGCCTTGTTTTCAAAGGTGCATATCCCTCCCCGGAATATTCACCAAATACCTACCGGACACGAGACCCCTGAAACAGGTGCGGAGATGTATGAAAAACACCTGCGTGATTTTTTTCATTCAAAACCCCTGACAGAAACCATCAGAACTTCAGAAAATGTTACCTTTCCAAGTTTTGATCTGGTCCTCCTGGGAATGGGCACAGATGGTCATACTGCCTCCCTGTTCCCCGGCTCAGATTTTCTGGATGAAAAAAAGAAATGGGTTTCTGCAGTCAAGGAAAGCACAGGATCACCACCAGTACCGCGCATTACACTTACCCTGCCTGTTCTCAACCAGGCAAAAAACATTATTTTTCTTCTTTCGGGAAACTCAAAAGGGGAAATTTTCAAAACTATCGTTGACAGGCCAGAAGAGGCTGAAAGGCTATACCCTGCTGCCCACGTGAAACCCAGGGGAAACCTTCTGTGGGTTGTCGCTGAAAAAGACTAACCCGTATCTCTCACGAACATTCTTGTGAAAAATACGGGTTAAAATCTAATCGTTATATATTCATAAAAAATCTGTCCCGCCGTAGAATGACAAAGCAGATGGCGAGCCCAGTGAAACCTTCAAAAAAGTTGCTATACAGGTAAGCAACCCGCAGGGGAGACTCCGAGGAGCACCCCTCAGGTAAGCACCCTGAAAAGCAGGGCCTAAACTTCGACTCCGAGGGGGTACTAAAAAGAGTGCCTTGAAAGGGTGCTGTCTGCGAAGCCATTTACAGATTTTTTATAGCCTCACTCAAGGGCTGCCCGTTTGGTGCAGTAGCAGAAGGATTAATTCTGATCAGATCTTCCCATACCTTAATCGCACCCTCCCTGTCATTCATATCATAGCGAAGTACAATACCCTTGTTAAAGCGTGACTGTTCATGGTTCGGTGCAACCGCTATTGCCCGGTCAAATTTTTCCAAAGCCTTTTCAGGCTGACCGTTGCGGCGATACATAACACCCAGATCTGTCAGAACATTAGGATTGTCAGGACTTAATTCAAGGGATTTTTCATAGGCACGTATAGCCTTGGAAAAATTCTCAGTATCAAAGTAGACGTGGCCTAACTGCGTCCATGCATCAGCATTGGTTGGATTAATAGCCACCTCCTGCTCCAGGGACAAAATACTTTTTGCCTGCTCGCTTGACAGGTTGGATTGTGATTGTTGTTGCTGGGGAGGACCAGCAGGACCAGACGCAGTCCGAACAGTTCCTGTGGTGCCGGATTGAAAGGCGCTGTAAAAAACACCGCCCAAAAATCCTATAACCAAGGCAATAAGGGCAACTATCACCACGGTTTCCTTTTTCACAAAGTTACCTTCATGACTTTTCTGCTTTGCCATAACTCCTCCAATTCATAAAACATTTATCTGTAAACTCAGCATGCCTGTCTGCAAAATGCTCAGAAAAAAACAGCGGACATCTGGATTTATTTTACCTCATCAGCTTTAACTGAAATGGTTTAAAGCACTATTGCGATCAAAAGTTAACAAATAATACATATATCCCCAATAGACAAGTCGGGGAACAGACTCAATAATAAAAAAACTCCACGCTTTAACAA
>JAAXQI010000014.1 GCA_012974315.1 Desulfobacterales bacterium
AGTTGCCGAGAACCGGGTACCTCTTCATGCTGCTTTTGCAGGTAGAACTTTTCTTTGATCCATTCAACAAAATCCGCCGAGCCAAAAACCGATGCGAGATTTTTCTTACTGTAGAATTCAGTGACTTCCAAGGAGTCACCTTCATGAATAAACTCAATATAGTTTTTTCCCGCCTTCCCTGTTTTGCCGGCAAACATGCCGAGCAGAAACTGCTTATACAGCCAATCCCACTGTCGGGCCCTGGATACATATCCGTGGTGGCTGGTCCAGGCATATTCCTCAACCGCTTTGCATATTCCGGCTCGAACGGGATTTCTATGAATATAGCGCAATAGTTCAAGGAGATAGCTGTCTTCCTCAACCAGGATACTTTTATAGCGACCCCTGAACAGCTGGCCGTCTACTTTATAGTAGCGGTTAAAGCGCTGAGTGTACACACCGTTGATGTGTCTCATCACACGGGAGAGATTACCAATCGGGGTCCGTACCAGAAGGTGATAATGGTTCGACATTAGACAATAGGCGGATACCTGAAAATCAAACATCTCGCCGGTCTCCCGAAGCAAAACAACAAATGCTTCATAATCTTTCTTGTCGGAAAAAATCTCTTCCCCTCTTCGGCCGCGGTTCATTACATGATACCAGGCTCCGGGATATTCAATTCTTAATGGCCTTGCCATGATTTACACGTATCAAACCAAACAACAAGAATCAAGCAAAGACTTGGCCCCCTCTTCTATTGCTTTTGCGCCAAATAAGGTGGCACAAATCGCTTTTTGCGACATAAAAATACTTTATATGGCGCAAATATAATTTTTGCGCCATAATAGGTCATGCCAAAAATAATTCCAAAAGAAGAACTGGATGCCATTATTGAAATCATTAAAGGTTTTCCGGGGCCAGTATCGTTTGGAAAAATATCTTCCAGTAAGGAGCTGGAAGGCCTTCCCCGTCGTACTCTGCAAAGGCGATTGGCTTTACTCGTGGAAAGCGGTCGCCTGGTTGGTACCGGTGAAAAAAAAGGGCGGCGCTATCATCTGCCTGAAGCAGAAGTAGCGTTGGCCGAGGAGAAAAAACCGGAACCAGTTCCTGCCATAATATCATTATCACCGGAGTCAGAGGAGATTCGAGGCATCATATCCAGGCCTCAATCGTCCCGGAAGCCTGTGGGATATCAGACGGAATTTCTGGACTCTTACCAGCCGAACGACTCCTACTACCTTTCGGCTCAAATCAGACAGAAACTTTCTGAAATGGGAAAGGCCGGACAGACTGAACAACCTGCAGGCACCTATATCCGTAAGGTACTCGACCGCCTTCTTATTGACCTGTCATGGAATTCGAGTCGGCTTGAGGGCAACACGTATTCACTGCTCGAAACACAGCGACTTTTCGAATTAGGTGAAAGTGCTGAAGGAAAAGCTGCCGAAGAAGCTCAGATGATATTGAACCACAAAGCAGCTATTGAAATGCTTGTTGATCAGGCCGAAGATATCGGGTTCAACCGTTATACCATCTGTAACCTGCATGCTCTGCTCTCAGATAACCTGCTGCCAGACCCCTCTGCCTGTGGCCGTGTACGCTCAAAGCCTGTAGGTATTGCCGGAACAGTTTATTATCCCCTGGATGTACCGCAGGTGATAGAAGAGCAGTTTGACAGGATTCTTGAAAAAACAGGAGCCATTAAAGATGCCTTTGAGCAGGCTTTTTTCATAATGGTTCACCTTCCTTATCTCCAGCCGTTTGAAGATGTAAATAAACGCGTTTCACGCCTTGCAGCAAATATCCCGCTGGTAAATAAAAACCTCTGCCCTCTTTCTTTTATCGACGTGTCACTGAAGACCTATATTGACGGTCTCATCGGAATTTACGAATTGAATAGGGTGGAGTATCTGCGTGATGTCTTCGTCTGGGCTTATGAGCGTTCTTGCGCCCGCTACTCAGCAGTAAGGCAGTCGCTTGGTGATCCTGATCCATTCCGTTTGAAATACAGGGTTAAGGTTGGAGAGTACGTGGCTGAAGTTGTGCATGGCCTTATGGACAAGCATGAGGCAACCGGATGGATAGCGAAGAAAGCTGCTGCAGAGGTGCCAGCCGAAGATAAAGCCCGATTTATCGAGGTGGTCGAAACCGAGCTGTCCGGACTGCATGAGGGAAATATTGCCCGGTATCGCCTAAAGCTTTCGGAGTTCAAAGAGTGGAATAAGAACTGGCGATAAACAACAGTCCATCAACAAATAAACATGTCGATAAAACAGCAAAACATCAACACGTTTTCTCATTCCTGGTTCAATAAATAGAGTTTTGACACCCACCAGTTCAAGCCACTCTCTAACCGCTTTTGCCGTGAACTCCGGTGCATTGTCAGACCTGATATGTGGCCTAAGAAAATTGACCATACAAAATTATATTTACTTCTTCAGGAAGGCATAGAAAGATTCGGGCATCGTATCCATGCCTTCTGCCTGATGACCAACCATATTCATCTGGTTATCCAGATTGGTGACATCCCCCTCTCCAAGATCATGCAGAATGTCACATTCCGCTACACAAGGTATATTAATGCCCGCAAGAAAGAGTTCGGGCATCTATTCCAGGGCCGTTATAAAGCTATTTTGATAGATGCCGACACGTACATTCTCGAATTGGTGCGCTATATCCATAACAACCCGGTCCGGGCTAAAATTACTGAAACAGCAGACCAATACACTTTCAGCAGTCATCATGCCTATCTTGGCAAAGCCAGTGTGCCCTGGCTGGCCACTGATTTAGTTTTGGGCAGATTTGCCAAACAGAAGAAAAGAGCAATAAAGCTCTATCATGAGTTTGTTCTCAGAGGATCAGCAGAAAAGCACAGACAGGAATTTTTTCAGGGTACTACCGAAGGACGCATTTTAGGAGATGATCGTTTCAGTGAGAAGGCACTTGCCATGGCTGAAAAAAAATACTCAATAATATTGAGCTTGGAAGATGTAATTGAAGCTGTTTGCAATTCGTATAAAATCACAATTAAAGAACTAACTGCACCTGGAAAAACACGACCAGCTTCTGAAGCAAGAGCCGCTACAGCATTAATTGTCCAGGAATATGACAATCTCAGTCTTACGAAACTTGGCAATTATTTTAAGCGCGACTTGGCAACTTTGAGTCAGGCAGCCAACAGGCTCCGAAAACGGACAGCAAAGGACAAAGCAATAAGAGACAAGATAGGAAGCATCAGAAAAATGCTCACATGAAATACTCAGATGTCAAGCCTGACCCCATTACTCCTATGACCCCATTACTCCACATT
>JAAXQI010000017.1 GCA_012974315.1 Desulfobacterales bacterium
GTCAGGGCTTGCTGGTGGACAGCACCAGTTGGTATTGTATTGGGAACAGCCGAACTGGCATTTAAGACTAACCCATTCTGCCACATTAATTTTATCAATAGGGAAGGGGATAATCTTTTGAAGGCCATAATTCCTGTTCTTCAGCAACAGGCTTTGTAACAGATGATCAGATATGGTTTTATTGCCTCTGAAAGTTGGGGCCTTTTTCTTGCCATTTTCGGGAAACATTACAATCTTTGCATTTTGCATTGATGACGCATTCATGTTGAGTCCTTTTTGTCATGCTGCACAAAATTAATGCAAGCCTTCCGTGGCAGGGCTAATTCCATGGCAACTTCGGCTGCCTTCAACACTGCAACGGGAACACTACAGGTGAGATGACAGCCTGCTTGTTCTGCCGCTTTAAATACGGGGTTTCTGGTGTGGGGAGTAAAAATATCACTAAGCGTTATTTCCTTGAGATTTTCTCCCATTTTCTGAATCATTTTACACTGGGAACCTGAGATCTCGATGGTCGCTTTGTGCTTGTTTTCCTGCCAGGCTTCCACCTGGCAGGAAAACCCGCAAACACCTGGTTCTACAGTTATACGAATACTTTCCATATTCAGTCTGATTCTCTCATAGTATCCAGAATAATTTCCTGAAAGTAAAAAATTATTCTGGTTTTACCGGGCCTTTTGGACTCTGGTTCAGGATATAATCCGGCACAACACCTTCAAGATGCGGGAATTTGTCCGTCATGTGAGGCAATTGCATGGCTTCCATAAAGTCCTGCTCAAAAGTAGGCTCCACAGTCAGTTCCAGGTACTCAACATTTCGGGAACACCAATTGGCCTCTATCCTTTTCTGGACGTTAAGAAGGGCTGCGCGGCAACCATCACCGGCAGCATTGCCGACTCCAAAGATATTCTCAATCTTGCAGTCAGGGAAAAGCCCCATAACCAAGGCCTTGGTGCGATCAACATGGGTACCAAAGGCACCGGCAATTTTCACCTTGTCAACCTTCTCTACACCCATTCGCTTCATCATCAGTTTACAGCCGGCATAGAGCGCACCCTTGGCCAGCTGAATCTGCCTGATATCCTTCTGGGTGATAACGATATCCTTGTCGATACTTGATTCATTCTTAAAGGCCAGAATAAATTCAGGCTGTCCGGTATCAGCATTTTTACGGAAGCGTGGATGACCTTTAAGGGCTTTCTTGTTGAAAACGCCTGTCTTGGTAATGACCCCTGAACTATAAAGCTCAGCCAGTACATCAAGAATACCGGAACCGCAGATTCCCTTGGCCTTCATTTCCTCAGGTTTTGAAAATTTACGGGTGGCTTCCCGACCGATGACCTTATAATCAACATCATGGGTATCCGGATCGATTTCAATCCGTTCGATGGCACCTGGTGCTGCCCGCATTCCAAAACTCAGCTGGGCACCCTCCATTGCCGGTCCGGTGGCGCAGGAGGAAGAAATCAACTTATGCCTGTTTCCCAGTATCAGTTCACCATTGGTGCCAATATCGATAATAAGCTGTGTTTCATCATGTTTATAAGGTTCTTCCGCCAACAGCACGCCGACGTTGTCGCCGCCGACAAAACCGGCCTCGTTTGGAAGTACAAAGACATATGAGGAAGGATTGATATCTAATTTCAGATCCCGGGCTCTGATATCAAGACTATGGTGGATAACCGGCGGAAAGGGGGCAAGACCGACGTACTCAGGATTGAGGCCGAGAAGGATATGATTCATGGCGGTGTTAAAACCGATGGTAATATCTTCGATATCTTCTTTCTTTAAACGAAGATACGTCTTGTCTTTTTCAGGTGCTTCAACAAATTCATCAGGCCCTTTATCACCCTTTTTCTTTTTCACCTTCTTTTTTGGAGGGTGTGTATCAGCTATTGCTTTGCCAATCAGGTCATTCAGTCCTTCGATAATATCATCGCTCATCCTCTGCAAGCCGTCCGGCGTGGTCATGCTGAACGTAATCCGCGCCATGACATCTTCACCGTATTTGCACTGCGGGTTCATCAGCGAGGAGGTAGTGATAACCTCCATGGTTTGCAGGTTGCACAAATATCCGGCACATGTTGTGGTCCCGACATCGATCGCTATGCCGTAGGAGGCCTCTATACGTCCGGGTCTTATCCGTACAATTTCCTTATCGTTCCAGACGCTGACCGTCACCAGCCATTTCTCCTGGCGCAAGGCCGTAGGCAATTGACGCAGGGTAAGGATGTCTATGGTTAAATCAGTAAGTCCAAACTCCCTTTCCAGGCCGTTACAAAGCCGCTCAAAATCACCGAGTTTGTTTTCAAAAGTAGGACCTTCCAGCTGCACGGTATAGACCTTGATCGCCGGATCATGATCAATATGTATATCACGTGCGGCCTTGCTCACTATCTGTTTTCCGGCCCGGGACTCTTCAGGCACGAAAACTAAAATGTCGCCGGTAATCTTTGCAACACAGCCGAGGCGGAACCCTTTTTCCCTGCGTTCCTCATTGATAAACTTGGCTTCCTCTTCCTTCCAGGGGCTTACGTGTTTAATGCTGGATTGAACGTTATATTTTTCGAAATGGCCCTCTTCTATCCGTACTACGCATTTGCCGCAGACTTTCTTCTCGCCGCAAAGGGCTTCAATATCAACCCCAAGCAGGCGGGAGGCCTCAATTATATTACTACCTTTCGGTACCTCTCCACGACGGCCGGAAGGTTGAAAAATCACCATAACTTTATCATCACTCATTTGTTTTCTTACTCCTTCAATATTGCCTTTTTCATTCATTTATGATGTTTCTGGTTGATACCAAGGCATAGTAGTAGTGGTAGCCCTGTAAAATTTTCACAGGAAAAAACTGCGCAATTACACCTGGTCGCCAAAATTTCACCAACCAGCAGCTCATGTCAAAACAACTCTGCTGGTTGGTGAAAAATATTTATCTTATCTACTTCGGCACGTCGCCTTTCTGGTACTTACGCAACGAGCCAATCATTTTAATACCCTCGGACACGGCATTTCCTGCTGATTCAGCATAACCGTCAGCCCCGAACAGGTTGGCAACGTCCCTAGTCAATGGCGCACCTCCCAACATAATGAGACAGTCCGGGTTCTTTTCTTTGACCATGGCAATAACCTTTTTCATGCCCAGCATGGTTGTGGTCATCATGGCGGACATAGCCAAAACGTCAGATTTGGTGTCCAGCTGTTTTTCAACAAATTGCTCAAGAGGTACATCGCGGCCCAGGTCATAAACTTTCCAGCCGGCGATATCAAACATCATTTTAACCAGGTT
>JAAXQI010000034.1 GCA_012974315.1 Desulfobacterales bacterium
CTGAAACAGAAGGGCAAGTCAATTAATAGCAGAATAGGTTAGGAGGAAAAAAATGTTTGGTTTAGGAACCCCTGAGTTATTGATTATCATGGCTGTTGCTTTTCTGATTTTCGGCGGCAAAAAACTGCCCGAATTAGGCTCCGGCCTTGGCAAGGGCATCAGCTCTTTCAAAAAAGGAATAAAGGAAATTGATGAAACGTCGCCACCCGACGCTTAAAAGTTTCTTAGGTTAATTTGTAAAAAACTCCGAGCCAAAGGACCTACGTCTTGGGATACGGTCTGCGGCCGATAGGGTATTGCTGGAAACGGTTCTACCTCCCGTCTTTGGAAAGGAGCAAACTATGAAAGATTTTCAAAATTATCACCCGTCACCACCCTCTAGCACCCAAAGTAATCCCCCTCAAGCCGGCGGCCTTGTTGACGGGCAAGGCCGCCGCATTTCTTACCTGCGGCTGGCCATCACCGATCGCTGCAACCTGCGCTGTCAGTATTGCCGTCCGGAAAAAGGTGTGTCCTTCATTCCTCACCAGGAAATTCTCCGCTTTGAAGAACTGGGGCGTCTTGTTGCTGTTTTTTGTGCTCTGGGAATTAACAAGGTCCGGGTAACTGGCGGAGAACCGTTTTCCAGGCGGGGTTGTCTGCCATTTCTGACAAGGCTGCGGAAGATAGATGGTGTGCAGCATCTGCATATCACAACAAACGGGGTAAAAACCTCACGGTATCTTAACGAACTTTCCTCAATTGGCCTTAACGGCATGAATGTAAGTCTTGATACTCTAGACCAGAAGAGATTCTGGAAAATAACCAGGCGCAATTACCTTGAAGCAGTATTGCAGACTGTGCACGGTGCACTTGCGCAGGGTATCCCACTCAAGATTAACAGTGTGGTTCTCGAAGACACACGTGATGATGAGATTATCCAACTGGCAGGGTTGGCCCGGGATTTCCCCATCACCTTACGGTTTATTGAAAGAATGCCGTTTTCCGGAACAATGCGATCAGAGAAGCTTGAAAATGGCAATCTGCTCCGGCGGCTGAAAAGGATTTTTCCTGCCATTGAAGAATGCACTGCTACTTTACCGACTACTGCCCGCATCTTTGCTCTACCAGGATACAAGGGGACTCTCGGACTTATTCAAGGCTATTCAAGACTATTCTGCGAAACATGCAACAAGGTGCGCATAACCCCTACCGGTATGCTGAAAACCTGCCTCTATGACAACGGGGCCCTGGACTTGAAATCGATGCTGCGCACCGGTGCCGGCGATCATGAGATCAGAGAGGCTGTTGTCGCCTGTATACATAATCGTTTTAAAAACGGACATGAGGCAGAACGCTTTTCCAACAGAGAAACCGAGCCCTCCATGGCAATGATTGGAGGATAATAGTATGACTGACCTTACTATCTCCATAACACTGCTTGCTGTCATATTTGCCATGGTAGCGTTTTTCTATGCTTCGGTCGGCTTGGGTGGCGGTTCTTCCTATACTGCCCTGCTGGCAATATTCGGTGCAACTACAGTAACCATCCCCATGGTATCGCTGACCCTCAATGTGCTGGTGACCACGGTCGGCAGTATCATTTTTCTGTCGCAGAGGCATGCCCGTCTGCGGCTGATTGCTCCGTTTCTGATTTCTTCCGTTCCCATGGCCTACGTCTGGGACTGGGCACAGCAAAGGAAGCTGCAGCATGCGGTGCTTTTTTCATCTGGGTCAATTCGGTGGCAGGGCTGGCAGCTCGTATACAGTACAACAGCATTGATCTTAACCCCTATATGCCTTTGATTATAGGTGCGGTGGTCGGCGGTTTGGCAGGTTCCATATTAGGGGCTAGACGCTTTGAACCTCGTACCATGCAAAAAATTCTTGGCACTGTACTCGTAGTTGCAATCTTTTTTCTCGGCAAAAAAATCGCCATAACCATCATGTGAATAACAGACGATAAAGTCTTCGTACGAAACCAAAGGGAATGCTCAAAATTATTTACTAATAATTATTAATTAAAGTGGAATTCTCATGATCGATGTAAGCCCCAAATTTAATTCTTTGCGATACGCCAAGGCGGAAGGCTATCTGTACGGCAATCCCGACGCGCTTGCACGGGTTGCAGACAGAACTGTCCCGAAGGGTGATGTCCTTGAGGTGGCAAGGGCCGCCGGAATACTTGCTGCTAAACGTTGCAGCGACATGATTGTTTTCTGCCATCCCATCCCCCTGGACTGGGTGGAGGTCAATTTTGAGGTGGAACCTGAGCATATCCGCGTCATTGCCGAAGTCCGCTCGGTTTGGAAGACCGGGGTCGAGGTCGAAGCCATCACTGCTGTCACCGGCGCCCTTTTAAATGCCTATGACATGCTCAAGCCGCTTGATGCCGAACTTTCTTTCGGGTCCGTCAAGGTGCTGAAAAAAAGAGGCGGAAAAAGTAATTTTTCAGATACCTTTGCCAAGCCAGTCAAAGTAGCGGTCCTGGTGATTTCAGAATCCACCCATGCCGGCAAACGCAAGGACAAATCAGGCCTGATCATCAAGGAGTTTCTTGAAGACTTTCCTGTTGATGTTTCAGTTTATGAAATCCTGCCGGATGAGCGCAAATTGATTTCCGAAAAACTCGTTGCCCTTGCGGAGGATAAAAAAATGCAACTGGTCTTCACAACAGGAGGCACCGGACTGGGGCCGAGGGACGTCACCCCGGAGGCAACACTTGATGTTCTTGATCGAACCGTTCCGGGCATTGTCGAGGCAATCCGTAAACATGGCAAGGACAGGACTCCGTTTGCCATGCTCTCGCGGGGCGAGGCTGGAGTGCGTGGAGACTGCGTAATTATCAACCTGCCGGGGAGCTCAAAAGGCACCCTGGAAAGCCTGCAGGCCCTATTCCCTGGACTCCTGCATATATTTCCCATGATGCGGGGCAAAGGGCACGGCAAAAATAAGCAGTAGAGGTCAGATCATGATTTCCATAGAAGAAGCCCAACAGATACTTAAAGAAAATCAGCCGCCCCCAAGAATCACAGACGTTTGTCTTTCAGTGGCGCATGGATGCTGTCTTGCAGAAGATATATTTGCTCCTGAACCATCGCCCAGGTACACCAACTCAGCCATGGATGGCTATGCCGTCCGCTGGTCCGATGTACAGGTAACAACAAAAAATGCACCGGTCAGCCTGCAGATTATAGGAGAGAGCATGGCAGGTGTACCTTTTGAAGGAAATGTAGGCTCTGGTGAAACCACCCAGATCAGCACAGGGGCCATGATGCCGCATGGGGCAGACACCGTTGTGCGTGTTGAAGATACTGATGGTTCTGATGAGGAGGTCAGGATATTAGCTGTTCGAAAACAGGGACAGGATGTCCGTCACGCTGGTGAAGAATTTCAGGCAGGAACCAAATTATTGAAAAAAGGTACTGTGTTGAGATCAAGGGAGCTGGCGCTGCTTGGAGCAGTTGGCTCATATACCGTTTCTATTTTCAATCCGCCAAAAGTTTCTCTGCTCATTACCGGAACTGAGTTGACCGGGTTGCACGAGAAGGAGATCAAGCCACACCAGATAAGAGATTCCAATTCAATTATGCTTGCCAGTGCTGTGAAGGAAGCGGGTGGAGTGTTATTGGAAACCGTTACGATTCAAGATAATCTTGAAAGCACAATTCAGGCAATTACCAAGTCTCTCAATAATAAAGCAGATATTATTCTATGTTCAGGCGGTGTATCCGTCGGTAGACACGACCATGTTAAAAATGCAGCCGAAGCCGCAGGTTTTAAGCAACTGTTTTGGAGAATACGCCAGAAGCCAGGCAAACCCCTGTTTGCTTGCCTTAATGGTAGAACTCTTCTGTTCGGATTGCCGGGGAATCCGGTCTCGGCATATATGTGTTTCAGCAATTATGTAAAGCCCATCCTTGCAACATTCCAAGGTTTTCCCACCTGCAAAAATTGTTTGACTGCCGTGGTGGAGGAAGAAATTGCAAATCATGACAAGCGAACAAATTTTATTAGAGTCATTATCAACAAAATACCTAAAAAAATACCATCCATAAAAAAAACCGCTACACAAGGTTCCCATATGTTGAGCTCTATTGTTCATGCAGATGGATATATCATCCTGCAGCCGGGAGAAGTCCTTACACCTGATAATTTAGTTAAAGTCTTTTTATTTTAGGAGGAAGAATCATGGCCTATGTTGAAGCAGTCTGTACCAGTCACAAAAAAGGAATTGTCAAGAGAGAACAGCAAAAAATCGAGTTGAGAGAAAATTTCGGCATTGAGAATGACGCCCACGCCGGTGACTGGCACCGCCAGGTATCGCTCTTGGCCGGGGAGTCCATTGACACTGTAAAGGAAACTCTGCCGACCCTTAAAAATGGGGCCTTTGCAGAAAATATCATAACCAGGGGGATAGACCTCACGCAATTAGCGATTGGTAATCGTCTTAAGATAGGTAACTCCATAATCCTTGAAATCACTCAGATAGGCAAGGAGTGTCACAACAGCGGCTGTGCCATTAAAAAAGCTACCGGAAACTGCATCATGCCCAAGGAAGGCCTGTTTGCAATAGTCGTTGCAGGAGGGTCCATAGCCAGTGCCGATGAAATACAGGTAATGGGTTAAGAAAATATGCTCAGCAATCTAATTTTACATGGATCAACTTTTGTTTAGCATGGAGAATAAAGTATGCGTAGTCACACTCAATTAATAACATCATTCATATTTGCTCTACTCGTATTTTCTTTGGCCTTCAGCAGTCACGCCATAAGCTGTCTCTTATACACATCT
>JAAXQI010000165.1 GCA_012974315.1 Desulfobacterales bacterium
CCTAAAGGTGGACTGGTTGGCAGGGATATGTATCAAACTAAAATTGCATCCCTTGTAAAAGACAAAAAAGGTTATGAGAGTTATGTAAAGGGCAGAGAAGCACTTCAGAAAGGTGACACGAAAAAGGCTTCCTCTTTTGCCCAGGAAGCTATTGGTGTTGAACCCAGGGAAGGTCACTTTTATGCCCTGCGCGGAGATATCAAATTAAAGGAAAACAGATATAATGACGCCTTGGCAGATTACAACAGGGCAATTGATCTGAATAGAAACTATTTCTACTATTATCTGCAGCGTGGATTAACAAAAAAGAAGTTGAACAGGACCCAGGAAGCTTCTGTAGATTTACAGGCAAGCACCAAGCTTTTGCCGACTGCCATTGCCTATAACAGCCTGGGAGAATTGGAACTGTCAGCGGGCTCACCTGATAAGGCAAGGCAGTACTTTAGTGAAGCAGCTTCATCAGACTCACCTGTGGGAAGAGCAGCACAACTCTCGCTTCTACGTCTTGATTTCCCTCAAAACGCAGGAAATTACATTCAAATTCAGGTTGGACTTAACAAGCAAGGATATGTGTTAGCGCAGGTAAGCAATAAAGCACCATTGGGGGTAAGAAATATTGAACTATACATTGAATATCCGGACTCATCAGGAAAAAGAAGACAAACCACGCAGGACCTCTCTGGTATTATCCCTGCTGGAAAAGCATATACAACGAATCTCAAACTTGGTCCTTATACAAATGCGTCAGTACTCAATGCAGTTCGTATCCAAATAACAGGTGCACAATTAGTGGAACAATAAAAGAGGAGTTAATTATGAAAGTTCTTATCCCATTCTATTCCTTGTACGGGCATGTTTATAAAATGGCCCAGGCTGTTGCAGAAGGTGCTGCCCAGGTAAAAGGAGCCAAGGTTGAACTCCGCAGGGTTCCTGAAACCCTTCCGAATGAGGTTATCGAAAAGATGGGAGCTGTTGAGGCCCAGAAAGCTCTTGCCGATATACCTGTATGCACTGTAGATGATCTTCGAGATGCGGATGCTATTATCTTTGGCACACCGACACGTTTTGGCAATATGTGCGGGCAAATGCGCCAATTTCTCGATTCTACCGGAAGTTTATGGCAATCCGGAGGTCTGGTTGGCAAAGTAGGAAGCGTCTTTACGAGTACCGCTTCACAACATGGAGGCCAGGAAACCACAATTACTTCTTTCCATTTAACCCTGTTTCACCATGGTATGGTAGTCGTCGGACTTCCATATGCCTTTCAGGGTCAGCTGCGCATGGATCAAATCACAGGCGGATCTCCCTATGGCGCCTCCACTATAGCGGGTGCAGCAGGTGAACGGCAACCGAGTGACAATGAATTGGATGCAGCTCGATTTCAGGGAAATCATGTTGCGACAATTGCTACAAAACTTGCGGTATAAAAATAATATATAATCAGAGGGAAAAATCAATGTCTGACATAATGGAAACCATCCTTAGCAGAAGAAGCGTTCGTCGTTACCAGGAAAAGGACATCCCGGATGACATTCTGAATAAATTGCTCGAAGCTGCCCGCTGGGCTCCATCCTGGGCCAACGCCCAGCCTTTGGAAGTTGTTGTTGTAAAAGACAAATCCATAAAAGAAAGAATCCAGAAAACAGTTTCACCCAGGAATCCCTCTACACTGGCAATTGTCAATGCCCCGGTTCTTTTGGTTATTTGCGGTCAATTGAAAAAATCAGGCTATTATAATGAGCAGTACCCGACGAAATTTGGCGATTGGTTCATGTATGACCTGGGATTGGCTACTCAAAACCTCTGCCTGGCAGCCCATGATTCAGGACTGGGTACTGTGATTGTCGGATTATTTGACCATGACAGGGTAGGGGAGGTTATAAAGTTGCCTGCTGATCACGAAGTTCTCGTTTTGGTACCGCTTGGATACCCTGACCAGGAGCCAAAACCTCCCAAGCGACGGGGGAGAAATGAATTTGTACATTATGATACATTCTGATTAGCAGTAGATTTGGGTGGTGGGGAGAGATGATGATAAAGGAGAATACTAGATACCAACCAAAGGCCAGATAAATTCCACAAGTATAACTGACATGAAAGCAATAACGCCGATGGGCATCAGGACATCACTTGTGGGGTGGTTGAAATCAATGAGACGTAAAGCCCAGCAAGATGATCCTATTATTAAAATTAATACAAATAGTAAGAAATACGCACTGTCTCGCATGAGGTTCATGCCCATTGCCCAATAAAAGACAATATTGATTGTGCAGAGAAAGGTAATAAAAAACTGGCATATCCTGACAAACAACTTACTAAGCCCGTAAGTTACCTTATAAAGCCCCAATCCTTCGATTAAAGTAAAAATGAGCAAGCCGGCTGAGCCGAGAATTCCCGTTGAAAGGAACAGTGTATGATTTTTGGTAATAAAATTGACAACAAAATCATAGGCTATGATGTCCTCAACATCATAAACCCAATGGCTGAGGATAATGATAAGCGCAGTTATAGCAAAATCTTTAATTAAGCCAAGCATGGCAATCTTATCGTTTTAGTTAGCGAATTGACTCATAACGGTTAATCCAGTTTTCAAAAATCAGGAATAATCTTCCAGAAAACCGATAGCACGATCAATTTCATGGATAAAGGCAAAACCCTGTCCCTTTTTATCAAGTTTACCCGCCTTGACAATGGCATCAAATACCGAATCTGTCTGGCCTTCCTTGGTAATAATCAAAATTATTTCCTTTTCCGGTACAATCAATTTCGAAAGAACCCCGAGTTTCTGGCGAACTCCAGTACCGCGGCCATAGTAGTATGTAGCTCCGGGTGCGCCCGCCTTTAAAGCAGCATCAACTACCTTTTCAGCTTTTCCTCTCTGAACAATAACTGTAATGAGTTTGAGGTCATTCATGATGATTTACTCCTTGATGCTCCAAACTTCTGGAAAGTAGAAGTTTATAAACTGTCTGATGTTGTTTTAAATCAAACCATCGTTGTTTTTCTACAAGCAAGAATAATGCCTGAATATTGATTCCATTTTATGGACAGCTCTACATTACAAAAGTGTAGCTGTTTTATGATGAGAATAATACTAAAAAAAACTAAATTTTAAAATTGGTGTTGTCTTGTGTATCGGAGTCGGGCTGGGTTTACTGCTGGCTCATCACGGCATCCAAAAGGCAATGGCCGCCGGCGGCGCGGTCAAGGACCCTGTTGGGACGGCCCCTGACCGGTATGTCTATTATC
>JAAXQI010000195.1 GCA_012974315.1 Desulfobacterales bacterium
GACAAGAGGGGGCGCAGGCAGATCAGGAGTTTTACGGGGAAAGATTGAGGAAAAAAAAGGTTAAAGGTTTTTAGTGAGGAGTGAGAAGTGAGGGGAAAAGATTAAAGGTGCAGGGTTACTGAGATAATTCCAGGTAAATACTGATATTCACATAATATACGATCATTATTCAACAGAGAGGAGAAACAATGGGTAAAATGCAGAGAGCTTTAATCAGTCTTACAGATAAATCAGGAATTGAAGAATTTGCCAGGCAACTCCAGGACCTCGGCATTGAGATTTTGTCAACAGGCGGGACTGCAAAAAAAATGCGGGAAAACACTATTGCGGTTAAAGATGTTGCAGAGTTTACCGGGTTTCCTGAAATGCTTGATGGTCGTGTTAAGACACTGCACCCGAAGGTTCATGGAGGTATTCTTTTTCTAAGAGGAAATGCATCCCATGAAGAGCAAATGGCCAAGCACGGGCTGCAGCAGGTTGATCTTGTTGCGGTAAACCTGTATGCCTTTGACAATGCCACTTCGGATCCCGGCTGTTCAGTTGCCAATGCCATTGAAAATATTGATATCGGAGGCCCCACCATGCTGCGGGCCGCTGCCAAGAATTTTCAATATGTTACTGTTATTGTTGATCCTGCTGATTATCCCCAGGTCGTGTCAGAAATAAAAGAGCATGGCAACACAACCCTCGCGACCCGGTTTCGCTTGGCGGTAAAAGTGTTCCAGCTCACGAGTACCTATGATACGGCAATAGCCGCGTGGCTTTCCAAGGTTGATACCGATACCAATACGCATTTTGCAGGGGGGAAATAATGCAAAAAATCGCTGTGCTGCTCTCAGGCGGTGGTACAACACTGGATAATTTTCATAAGTGTATCCAGGCAGGTATTTTGAATGCTGAAATCAAGGTTGTGCTCTCTAATGTTAAAGATGTATTGGGCTTGCAGAAGGCTGAAAAATACGGATATCCTAATTTTCATGCTGTGGGCAATGAGGCAATAAATTGTATTTTGAAGGATTATGATATCGACCTTATATGCCTTGCAGGGTACCTGAAGCTGTATGAACCTCCACCTGAACTTGCGCGTAATGTACTCAATATTCATCCTGCCCTGATACCCGCTTTCTGTGGTGACGGCTTTTATGGTATGCGGGTCCATCGTGCAGTCAGGGCAAAAGGAGCTACGGTAAGTGGCTGTACCGTGCATTTTGCGAACAGTAATTACGATGAAGGCCCTATTGTAGTACAGAAATGTGTTCCATTGGAGTATGATGATTCACCTGAAGATATTGCACATAAGGTTTTTGATATGGAATGCATTGCATTTCCTGAGGCAATTAATCTTGTTGATGAAAAAGGCATAGACTTTTTCTGGAGGCGTGTTGAAAATGTCACGTAAGAAAAAAGTAATAATGACGGCTCAGGACATAGAGCGTGCGCTTGCCCGCATAGCCCTGCAGATTCTTGAAAGAAATCTCCATACTGAAGAGATAGTCATCGTAGGGATTCATACGGGTGGCGTTTTTCTGGCAGACCGGATTCACAGTATTATTAAAAAAAGAGAAAAGGTCAGTTTGCCATCAGGAAGTCTTGATATCACCCTGTACAGAGATGACTGGAGTAGAGTGACCCAGAATCCGATTGTCAAAAAAACAGACATTCCCTTTGAGATTGAGGGAAAGACACTGGTCCTGGTTGATGATGTTCTCTATACAGGAAGGACTATCCGTGCCGCCCTTGATGCAATAATGGATTTTGGGCGCCCCAGTAGTATTCAGCTTGCTGTTCTGATGGACAGGGGAGGGCGGGAGCTGCCAATACAGGCGGATTATACCGGTATGGAGATACAGGTGGAGCCTAATCAGCATATTCATGTTTTATTACATGAGAATGCTGATATTGACGAAGTTGTACTGGATCAGTCGAACTGATCTGCTGGAAGTGTTGTGTTTTTTAGTAAAGCTCCAGTAAAGCACAGGTGATTATACATTAATTATCCGTAAGGTTTCTCCCATGGCCGAAGAATATTCTACTAGCAGATCAGATCTGGTTCATATACAGGGCAGGGTCCGTGAGAAAATCAAGGATCATGTGCAGTATGATTTCAGCCCTCTCCAGAATAACCTGTTAAAGAGTTTTTTTGATCTGGTCCAGGAATACGACAGGTTGGATGATTTCTACCGAATTTGCGTTGTTGTGCTTCTTGAATCAATGAGGGTTGAAAGTTCGCTCTATATCATTGATAAAGAGGGAAGGCAACTCAGGCTGGTATGCAACAGCCAGACGGGCATCATCCGGGAACCGCGTCCAGTACCAACAGGCATATATCTCACCGACCAACCTTACAAGACTGAAAATTCCTACGTCGTTCCAATTTACAGGAAACCTCCCCGGAATTCGCCGAAAGATAATAACCTGATGAGTCCTGACCAGCAGCCCTGGCAGGGCGATATAAAAATTCTGGGGATGTTTGAGATTTCTCCTCTTGAGAATCTTAATGACCCGGACCTGTTTTTTTTGAAGAAATATGCCAACCGCATAGGGTTCAGGCTCCATAACCGTCTTCTGGCCCAGCAGAATATCCATCATCTTAAATTTATCAACAGTCTGGTGATGGATATTGAACATAATGTTATTATCCCAAACATGTATTTCAAGCATCTGTTCAATCAATTCCGCAAGAAAATTGGAGAGTTACAGGAACTTGAAGTGGAAATGACAGCAATGAAAAAGAGTGCTGCCGTAAGTGATGAAGCATGCACCATGCTTGTAGATAAATTGTCAGGCATGCGAGGGGATCTTTTGAGGTATCAGCAGGAGATGATGAAGCACCATGCAAATGTCAGCCTTTTTCTTGAGAGTTTGTTCAGGCGGGAACATTTCGAGCGTGGACATTTAGTACTGCGGCCTAAACTCTGCCGGATGGAAAAGGAGATTATCCTGCCGCAGTTGGGCCAGTATAAGAGCCGCTTAAAGACCAATAATATAATAATTGACCGGCCCACGGGGATGGATGAAGAAGAGATTCCCATTATGGTAGATAAGGGTCTTCTGGCCCAGGTTTATGCAAATCTCTTTTCCAATGCAGTGAAATATACTGAAGAAATTATGGATGATATGGGAGGAGCCAGAAAAGTCGTAGCCTATGGGCGTGAAATAATCGATGACTATTTCGGTCCGAACCAGCGGGGGGTAAAATTCAATGTTTTTACCACCGGTCATCACCTGTCCCATGATGAGGTCCTGGCTCTGTACTCAGAAGGTTTCCGGGGGCCAAACAGTGAGAATAAACCTGGAACCGGGCATGGACTAGCCTTTATTAAACATGTAATCGAACTGCATGGTGGCCGGGTGGGATATGAAGCCACTGGACAGGGCAACAACTTTTACTTTGTTATACCTTTGCCAACGATCAGGTTTTTACGGCCCTGGCCTGAAAATGGTTCACTGGATGAAGAGTTTTAACACCGGATATGCGTTTTCTATAACTTTAGATGTTTCCTCTTAAAGACAATATCCCGGCCAGGAATTTCCCTTATGTGAATATCGGACTCATTGTTATTAATTCGGTTTTTTTTATTTATGGGATGTCCTATGGGAAGGCGTTTGACCAGCTGATATTTACTCTTGGTTTTATACCGGCACGTTTTCTTGCCCAGCAGAGTGAAAACCTGCTTAGCCCAACCGGCTTTCTGCCTGTATTCAGTTCAATGTTCCTGCATGCCAATTTTATACATCTGATATCGAACATGTGGATGCTCTGGATTTTCGGGGATAATGTTGAGGACTGTATGGGCCATGGTCGCTATCTCCTGTTTTTTTTGCTGTGCGGCGTTGCTTCAGTATTTGCCCAGGCAATTTCAAATCCGCAATCAGCTATCCCCATGGTCGGGGCCAGCGGTGCCATATCAGGGGTACTCGGGGCCTATTTACTTACGTACCCCAATGCCAGGATACTCACGTTGGTTCCCATCGTCATATTGTTCTACATTATTGAACTGCCGGCTTATTTTTTTCTTGGTTTCTGGTTTGTCATCCAGTTGATACAGGGGTCTTTGTATTCCTTGAATTCGGATCAGGTGGTGGGCGGCGGAGTTGCCTGGTGGGCCCATATCGGTGGTTTCGCAGCCGGTGTCATACTCCTGCAGGTATTCAGGTGTAAGGACTGGGAGCGACCTGTGGTACCATCCAAAAGAAGTATTCGCCGTATACAAAGGCGTTAATAATAAAAAATATGATTGACATGATAAATAAAAAACCTGAGCTCCTGGCTCCTGCAGGCTCGATAAATGTTTTTGAAAGTGCGATCGAGGCAGGAGCTGACGCTGTCTATATCGGGGCGCCAGCTCTCAATGCCCGCGCCTTAGGCAAGGATTTTACTTTCGCCGAAATTGCAGCCATGATCGAATTTTCCCATAAAAGGGACGTTAAATTGTATCTGGCAACAAACAGTTTGCTGAAGGAAAATGAAATTCCGCAGACCCTTGAAACACTAGCCATTTTAGAAGAATTAAAGCCGGATGCTTTGATTATCCAGGACCTGGGGGTCTTCCATCTCTGCAAAAAATATTTCCCCGGATTGCGGCTCCATGCCAGCACCCTTTTAGGAGCACATAACTCACTTGCAGTCCGGCAATTTAAAAATATGGGTTTTGAAAGGGTGGTTCTTGCCCGTGAACTTACTGTTAAAGAGATTAATTCCATTGCCAGAGCAAGTGGCGTGGAGATAGAGGTATTTATTCATGGGGCCCTTTGCTTCAGTTATTCAGGGTTGTGTTTATTCAGCAGTTACCTAGGCGGCAAAAGCGGTTTGCGCGGGCGTTGTGTGCAACCATGCAGACGGCGCTACCAATGGAAGCAACCCGG
The DNA here is from genome assembly GCA_012974315.1 of Desulfobacterales bacterium. GTDB lineage: Bacteria > Desulfobacterota > Desulfobulbia > Desulfobulbales > BM004 > BM004. Next base: position 4,867 of record JAAXQI010000195.1, read on the forward strand.
GGGAAAACAGGGCTACTATTTTTCAATGAATGATTTGAGCGGTATCGATCTGATCCACAGTTTACAGCAGGCGGGTGTTTCTTCCTTTAAAATTGAGGGCAGGCTTCGCAGTGCCCATTATGTCTCCTCCGTGGTCAAGGCATACCGGATGGTTATTGATGCAGAGGAAGGAGACAGGTCGATCCTTACAAATGCCAAAGAATTATTAGATCAGTCCATGGGAAGAAAAACCAGCCAGGGATATTTCAACACGGCAGAGTCCAAAGAATTGATCTCACCATATCATTCCGGCAATGTTGGTTTATATCTGGGGCAGGCAGGTAAAGGTACGGGCAGAGGGAAGATTGCCCTTGCACTTAAAGAAGCAATACAGGTTGGTGACCGTTTGCGTTTGCATCAGGAGAATACAGGGGAGAGGATCGCCTTTACCCTGCGAAACGTTACAAAAAATGGCCAAAAAATATCCCGGGCCAATCCGGGTGAGAGTATAATACTTGAGGTCCCGGCAGTAGTGAAACAGGGAGACAGTCTCTTTAAGGTTGATAGTCGTATAGCCAGGGAGGCTGAAAAGAATAAGCCTGGTCTTGAGCCCGGGCAGTTTAGTTCTGCTGTGAAAAAGATACTGCAAAAAACAAGACAAAAAGTCTCGGCAGTTCAAAAAAGTTTTGCATACGGTCAAACCAGAAGCAGAAAAACTTCTGTTGCCGGAAAGAGAGGAGCGAGAGGTTCCTCTGATGCAACGCCTCTTATTTATATTAAAATAGATGATCTGCAGGTGTTAAAAATGCACTTGCCTGTCATGCCTGAACAGCTCCTGGTGGAACTCAATCGAAAAACCTTTAATGATTTTCAACACCAGAAAAAAAATGTTAAAAAATTTCATCACAAGATGGTCTGGTGTTTACCTCCAATAATAATGGAAAGTGAGGTGGGTTTTTTCAGTAAGGCTATACCTCAGCTTATAAAAAACAATTTCATCACCTGGCAGATTGGACATGTCGGGCAGCAGTTATTCTTCGATAGCAAAGAGAGGTTGAACCTGTCAGGGGATTACACCTTAAACATTCTTAATTCCCAAGCACTGTTTGTCCTGCATGGTCTTAAGCTGCAAAGGGCACAGGCTGCCATAGAAATTGACCGGGAAAGCCTGGGAGACATTTTAAGCAGCAAATCAGCAGCAGATTCAGGGCTAGATCTGGGTACGACGGTTTATGGCACGCCTCCTCTTTTTACTGCCAGACCCATGGCCAAGCATTTTATATACGCACAGCCCTTTGTAAGTCCCAAGGGAGAATCCTTTGTTCTGCGCAAAGCCTGGAATTCCACTGTGGCAATTGATGAAAATCCTTTTTCACTCCTGTCAAAGTTGACTGAACTGGCAAAAATGGGTGTGAAATACGTGGTCATTGATCTCAGCCACCGTAAGATCAGCAGAAAAGAAATTGATGAGATTGGCAGAGAATTGGCAGGCAAGCAGTCCAGGCGAAAACTCTCAACGTTTAATTATAATGGCAGCCTGTTGTGATAGTTCTTTGCTTAGTAACCTTTTGTTTTCCCTGGCCAGATAATGGTGTGAAGCTGAAGGCGTAACCTGACCGGCAGATGATCTTCCAGAATCCAGGCGGCAAGATTTGCAGGCTCAAGTTTGGAATTCACTGGCGAAAAGGTGACAGTTGCCCGGTTCTCTAAATTGTATTGAGAAACAAGCTGCACAGCCCAGTTGTAATCATCCCTGGAACTTAAGACGAATTTGATTTCATCCTTTTGGGTCAGGAGATCGAAGTTGTCAAAATCCATGTGCTCATGCATGCCGCTTTCCGGGCATTTCATGTCAATAATCTTGATCACATCTTCGGGAACATCGGCAAGACTCAAGCTGCCGTTTGTTTCAAGCAAGACTGTTCTACCCGTTCCCAGTAATTTATCCAGGAGGGGATAAACACCTTTCTGCAGCAGCGGTTCACCACCGGTAACTTCAACAATGGCACCGGGATATTTCTGCAGTTCCGCAAGTATCTGATTGATATGCATGTAAGGATGGTCCTCCTCATAGGCATAACGGGTGTCACAGTAGGTGCAGCGCAGGTTGCAGTCGGCTAAACGGATAAAAAAGCAGGGATATCCGGCAAAGGATGATTCACCCTGGATACTGTAAAACAGTTCAGCGATCTTTAACTCTGTTTCACCCACCAAAGTATGTTACACCGGAATTATCAGTTTCGCGGACAGTGACACTGTGAACTCCATATCGGTCAGTAGAAAGGTCATTTTGCAGGGTATTGAAGATGTAGACCGCAATGTTTTCCGAAGATGGGTTGACAGACTGGAAAGAAGCAAGTCCGTTCAGGTCATGGTGGTCAAGTGTGTCGAGAACCTTGTTTACTTCAGCTTTTAAAATTTTGAAATCAATTCCCATGCCGAGATTGTCTAAACTGTCAGCCTTGACAGTTACCTCAACTTTCCAGTTATGGCCATGGGGCCTTTCGCAGTTTCCTGGATAATCTCTTAAATGATGGCCGGCGGAAAAATGACTTTTGATAAAGATGTGGAACATGTCAGGAACACCTCGCAGTTTTATATGAAAAAAATGTAATTAAAAATCCAAAAGTATTGTTGAAAACAAATTGCTTTTTTAATAGTGTGCAGCATTGAGTTTTTTTTACTTATACTAAAATAATCAACCTTGTCCGGGAGAGCAAGTAAGACTTTCGCATTATTATTTTTCAGCTCCCTCCCGGGCATTATAAGACAGATCAAGGAGTGTACCAGTATGGCCACAGTGGCGCCATTTAAAGCTCTTCGCTTCAATCCACAGAAGATCGAGCACATGGAGGATATTGTAACTCCTCCATATGACATAATTGATGAAAAAACCCAAGCTGCTTTTCAGGCCAGGAATCCCTATAACATGATTTACCTGGATATCAGCAAATCACCAGGTAAGGGCGATGAATCCGATGAGCGCTACAGCTCCGCCAGGAACTATTTTACAAAGTGGCAGGAAGAGGACATACTCCTCCGCGATGAACTGCCAACCATCTATCTTTACACTATTGACTATGCCCTGCCTTCCGGGACTCGTTTAATCCGTAAAGGACTTGTGGCGCTGGTGGAACTTTCAGAATTTTCCGAAGGTGTTGTCAAGCCCCATGAAGAGACGTTTGCAACGGTGACCGCTGATCGTCTGCGGTTGATAGATACCTGCCAGGCGCAATTCAGCCAGATCTTTTCTCTCTATGCTGATGAGGGAGCGAATATCATCGCAACCCTCGAAGAGGGATTACCTGAAAATCCATTGTGCGAGGTTAAAGATGTTGACGGTGGTATACATTCGATCTGGCCGGTTGGGGATAAAGAGATACTTGCCAATGTCCAAAAACTTTTCAGTGAGAAAGCCGTCTATATAGCAGATGGCCACCATCGGTATTCGACATCCCTGCAGTATCGACAGATGATCAGTGAAAGGGAAGGGGGAATCTCTGAGAAGAGTCCTTATAACTATACCATGATGTATCTCTGTCCCATGGAAGATCCTGGTCTTACCGTACTGCCAACACATAGACTGGTCTCACTTCCTGATGATGTGATTCCTGGCCTGCCCTCTATGGACGAACTTGTCGAGCGTATGTCCTCGGCTTTTGAACTGGAAGAGATAACAGGTGGGACCAGGGAGATCCTGGTTGCGGAAGTTCTTGACAGAATGGATGAAAAACTGGCTGCAGCCAAAAAAGATCAGACCATATTCGGGCTGTACCATGCCCTGGAAGACAGGTGCTTCCTTTTGACCTTAAAGGTAGAAGCTTTGCAGACTAAATCCCTTGCTGCAAGACCGCAGGCCCTACGTGAGCTTGATGTGGTTGTTCTTTCCGATCTTGTGATTGGGGACATTTTAGGTCTTGATTATGAGAGGAGTGAGCAGGACAATCTGGTGCGATATTTTGCTGACCCTGATGAAGCTCTTGATGTGGCAGTAAAGGAAAGCATAGATAAAGAGAATTTTCTGCCTCTTTTGTTCCTGATGAATAATACCCAGGTCCAGCAGGTGAAAAGAGTTGCTGACGAAAACCTGATCATGCCTCATAAATCCACCTATTTCTATCCCAAGATTCTTACCGGTTTACTGTTAAATAAATATAATCCTGATGAAAAGATCGGGCCTGAGTAGCCGGCTGTCCGGGAAGAGGGGTACCGCTAACTAAGGTATGGTTGCACAGGATAAATATACGGATGATACCCTGTTTAACGGGCGTATCCGGTGTGTCCAGCATAGAAAAGGCTACCGTTTTTCCCTGGACGCAATTCTGTTGGGAAATTTTATCAGCCTTCGGGCTGATGAGAAGATTCTTGATCTGGGGTGCGGCAGCGGTATTGTTTCCCTGATCCTGGCTTACAGGTATCCTTCCTGTCAAATTACAGGTCTTGAGATTCAAGCGGACCTTGCGCTGCTGGCTCAAAAAAATGTCGCAGCAAATGACTGGCAGGAGCGTATTGCTATACTGCAAGGTGATCTCCGGCAGATTGAGAAGCAGCTGCCAGCCGGCCGGTATGATTGTTTAGTCAGTAATCCTCCCTACAGAAAAACAGGTTCGGGTCGTGTCAACATCGAAACTGAACAATTTTTAGCCCGGCATGAGAAAATGGCAGATGTCGAAAGCGTTGTTAAAGCTGCAGCCTGGTCCCTGAAAAATAAGGGCCGTGCTGCCTTTATTTATCCAGCAGTCAGAACAGCTACAGTTTTTTATGAAATGAAAAAACAGGGGTTGGAGCCTAAAAGGATGCAGACGGTATACAGCTATCCTGGAAGTCCTGCGACATTGGTACTTGTAGAGGCGGTGAAAGGTGGCGGGGAGGAACTTGAGATCATGGCCCCCTTTTATGTGTACCAGGAGCAGGAAGGGAATTATTCACCTGAAATGGAAGCCTGCTATAAACCATAAATTATACTTTTCAATGGGAAATTTTATCAATGCTCGCAAAAATTAAAAGTAGTGCTGTAGTTGGAGTTGAGGCACTGCCGGTGATAGTTGAGGTTGATATTTCCAATGGGCTGCCAGCTTTCTCGACTGTTGGATTAGCCGAGGGGGCTGTCCGGGAAAGCCGCGAACGGGTGAAGGCCGCCATCAAAAATTCAGGGTACGATTTCCCGAATCGCAGAATTACTGTCAATCTTGCTCCTGCTAACCTGAAAAAGGAAGGAGCCGGGTATGACCTCCCCATGGCACTCGGCATCCTCGTTGCCTCTGAGATATTAAAAAGTGAGAAGCTGGAAAAATATAGCATCATTGGCGAGCTTTCTTTAGACGGCTCCATTCGGGGTGCAAAAGGTATTCTGCCCATGGC
>JAAXQI010000208.1 GCA_012974315.1 Desulfobacterales bacterium
CCATTCGGCATTGAATATGTGATTGACCATTTAAACGGACTGGTGCTGGTAACAATCTCCTTTGTCAGTTTGCTGGCAGTTATCTTTTCCAAAGAAAGCGTCAAAAAAGAGCTGCCGGAAAAAATACCCCAGTTTTACACCCTTTTTGTACTGCTGGTAACCGGACTTTTAGGCATGACAGTTACCGGTGATGCCTTTAACCTTTATGTCCTCCTGGAAATTTCCGCCCTCACCGGCTATGCGCTCATTGCCATGGGCGACAACCGGGCCCTGGTTGCCAGCTTTAATTATATTATCCTGGGGACAATCGGCGCCAGTTTCTATCTTTTGGGCGTCGGCCATCTCTATATCATGACCGGCTCTCTCAATATGGGAGACCTGCTCACCATCCTTCCCCGTTTATACTCGTTAAATGTAGTTTTTATCGCCCTGCTTCTCATCCTGGTAGGGACCTGGATCAAAATGGCCTTCTTCCCAATGCATGGCTGGCTACCCAATGCCTATACCTATGCCCCTTCCGCAGCCGGCTGCCTGGTCGCACCCCTGGTCACCAAGGTCTCGGTTTATATCATGATCCGTATCATGCTGTCGGTTTTTTCTCCGCTCTATGTCTATAACATCGCCGGTCTGTCAGAAACCATTGTCTGGATGGCTGTTATCGCTATAATCAGTGGTTCCATTCTGGCCCTGGCCCAGACCGATTTCAAAAAGATGCTTACCTATCTCATCGTCGCAGAGGTAGGTTATATGGTTGGCGGTGCCTGGCTGGCCAGCAGCATCGGCCTAACCGGAGCCATCCTGCACATTGTTAATGATGCCCTGATGACCCTCTGTCTCTTTCTTTTTGCCGGGATTGTCGTTTATAAAAGAGGCGGCCAGCAGCTTCAGGATCTTGCCGGACTCTATAAAAAAATGCCGGTGACCATGGCAGCATTTACCGTGGGCGCCCTGTCAATGATTGGTGTGCCGCCTACAGCCGGTTTTTTCAGCAAATGGTATCTTATCCTCGGCGCCATTGATGCAGGCCACTACCATTTCATGGCAGCCCTGCTGTTCTCAAGCCTGGTCAATGCCATACTTTTTTTCCGGGTCATTGAAATTGCCTACTTTGAACCAAAGATTGACCATCACGGTGGCGAAACTGAAAATATCGTCGTGGACGAGGCGCCTTTATCCATGCTGGTGCCACTTATCATTGTGGCATTGAGCCTCATCGTTATCGGCCTTTACTCAGGTGATATTGTAACAAACATTATCCAGCACTCGGTACCGCAAGGACTTTGAAATTGAAGATTGGATAACGAGACCATCCAATGATTAACAGATAGAAGATGAATGAATTCAAAAAAGTCGTAAATAGTCCGGATGTCATTTCGAACGTAGTGAGAAATCTTAAATCATGATGACATCCGTAAACATATGAGATTTCTCCCCTTGGTCGAAATGACACCAATTGGGAACTTTATGCGAGACCATGAGGATTTATCATCAAACGAGACGACACACCGATTATCAGCTAACAAACCGTAATGATTGACAGACTGAGAAATTGAAGAATGTGCAAACAACAAATACGTTAAGACTGATAACTGCAAACTGACAACTGATAACTTTTGATATGGAAACCATTACCTCAATAAAGCCTCTGCTTGCCGTCCTGGTCTCACTGGTGGCTATCATCCCCATTGTTGCTTCCGGCTCCAAGCCCAACCTGCGGGAAGGCTGGACCTTTCTGGCCGGTTTTGTCAAGTTTGGGCTGGTGGTGTCCATGCTGCCACTGGTGCTGGGTGGCACCATCATAGAATATACCCTGGCGGAACCATTACCCGGCCTGGCCATCCAGTTCAGGGTGGATGCAATGGGAATGCTCTTTGCACTGGTCTCTTCTTCACTCTGGATCATTACCTCAGCCTATTCCATCGGCTACATGCGCGGTCTGTCCGAGCACAGCCAGACCAGATATTTCTCTTTCTTTGCCGTGGCGCTTTCCGCCACCATCGGCGTAGCCTTTTCCGCCAATCTCTTTACCATGTATCTCTTTTACGAGATGCTTTCCCTGGCAACCTATCCCCTGGTTACCCATCACCAGGATGATGAGGCCAGGATATCCGGTCGCAAGTATCTCACCTATATCCTGGGCACCTCAATCGGCCTGGTGCTGCCCGCCATGCTCATCATCTATTCACTGACAGGAACCCTTGATTTTGCGGCCCAGGGAATTTTACCGATTGGTCTCTCAAAATCCACTGTAGCAGTATTGCTGCTCATGTGTGTTTTCGGCTTTGCCAAGGCGGGCATCATGCCGTTTCATGGCTGGCTGCCGGCTGCCATGGTGGCACCCACCCCGGTATCAGCCCTGCTGCATGCGGTGGCTGTTGTCAAAGTCGGTGTCTTTTCCATTTTCAGGGTTATAACCGGGATCTTCGGCACCAATCTATTGCTATCGCTTAACCTTGGCACCGTGCTGTGCTATGTCGCCGCTTTCACCATTTTAACCGCTTCGCTCATTGCCCTGTCCCAGGACGGCCTGAAACGCAGGCTGGCTTTCTCCACCATCGGTCAACTTTCCTATATTATTCTGGGGGCCAGTCTTCTTTCACCCAAAGCATTGACAGGCGGCATGATGCATATTGCCATGCACGCCTTTGGCAAGATCACCCTGTTCATGTGCGCCGGTGCAATTTTTGTAGCCACCGGCAAAAAATACATCAGCGAGATGGTGGGCATCGGCAAGCGCATGCCGGTAACCATGACAGCCTTTCTCATCGGCAGCCTGAGCGTCATTGGATTGCCACCCACCGGCGGCTTTATCAGCAAGTGGTTTCTTGTCCTCGGCACCCTTGAAGCGGACCAAACTGTCATGCTTGTCGTGCTGCTGGGCAGTTCCCTGCTTAATGCCGCCTATTTTCTGCCCGTGGTTTACAAGGCATTTTTCTGCACCCCTGAAGAATCCATGTTTGAAGACAAGGTCCAGGAAGCTCCGCTCTGGTGCGTAGTGCCCCTGGTGGTTACAGCAATTGTTTCAATAGGACTGTTTTTCTTTCCACAGCCCTTTTTCGATCTGGCCAGCATGGCTGTTCAGACAATCACCGGAGGATAGAGATGCATGACCAGGAACTCAAAGAATTAAAACATGATCCGGTACCGGGATTCCGCCCGGCATTTTATGTGATCTTTGGTATCAGCCTTATTTACCTGATAATTATTTTTCTCACGGCATCACCGGGACACTAAAATATTCAGTATGGAACAATCAAATGGACACGGATAAAAAACATATTTTTGACAACAAAAAAAATGTCCAGCGGGTTTTATACGGGCTTTTCAGCTCCCTGATCCTGCTCCTGGCAATAGAGCCGTTCGTCACCAAGCATCCTTATTTTCCCTGGGAAAAATCGTTCGGCTTTTATGCCATTTACGGCTTTGTCGCCTGTGTGCTCCTGGTGCTTGTAGCAAAATACGTTCTCAGGCCATTGATAAAAAGGGAAGAGGATTACTATGATTGAGTTTATTCCTCCAGCCTTTATCTATATGGCAGGCGCACTGCTTGTGCCACTGCTTCGGGGCAGGGTCAAGTCCGCCTGGATGCTTATTCTGCCGGTAATCAGCTTTTTGTTTTTGATTAACGTCCAGGTTGGCACTGCCTGGGAAATTAACTTTTTGGGATTCGACCTGGTACCTTTCAAGGTCGACAGACTGTCCCTTATTTTTGGTTATATATTTCACCTCATCTCCCTGATCGGCATTATTTACACCCTGAGTATCAAGAGCGATCTGGAATACGTGGCCGGCCTGGTCTATGCTGGCAGTGCCCTTGGCGTAGTCTTTGCCGGGGATCTGTTCACCTTCTTTGTGTTCTGGGAAATGCTGACGGTCAGCGCCCTGTGGCTGATATGGGCCAGGCGCACCAAGGCTTCCCAGGCAGCAGGTTTTCGCTACCTCATGGTGCATGTTTTTGGCGGCCTTGTTCTTCTGGCCGGCATTATCATGTATATCAGCGAACAAAAATCCATCAGCCTGGGCTTTATCGGCCTGCACAGCCCGGCCACCTACTTGATCTTCTTCGGCATGGGAATCAATGCGGCATGGCCCCTTCTGCATGCGGTCATTGAAAACGATATGCGCAGGGTTCTTTCCTACAGCCTTATCAACCAGGTCGGTTTCATGATGGTGGGAATCGGCATCGGTACACAACTTTCAATAAACGGTGCAGCAGCACATGCCTTTGCCCATATTCTATACAAGTCGCTGCTCTTCATGTCCATGGGAGCAGTAATGTTCCGTACAGGCAAAATCAACGCCACGGATCTTGGCGGTCTTTACAAGTCCATGCCATGGACCGCCCTTTTCTGTATAATAGGCGCTGCTTCAATTTCAGCATTCCCGCTAACCAGCGGCTTTGTCAGCAAATCCATGGTAATTGACGCTGCAGCACATGGCCATATGAGTATCGTCTGGCTGGCCCTGATTTTTGCCTCTGCAGGCGTCTTTCACCACTCAGGGATCAAGATTCCGTTTTTTGCTTTCTTTGGGCATGATGCGGGACACCGCGTCAAAGAAGCGCCCCCCAGTATGCTTATCGCCATGGGCATAGCAGCATTTTTCTGCATCTTTCTTGGCGTCTACCCAAAATTTCTCTACTCCATCCTGCCGTATCCCGTAGACTTCGTACCCTATACAGCCCCCCATGTTCTGTCACAGCTGCAACTGCTGATGTTTTCAGCCCTGGCCTTTACCCTGCTGCTGCTCTCCGGCATCTATCCCGCTGAAATACGGGCAATCAACCTTGATACCGACCTGATCTACCGCAAAGGTGCCCGCCTGTTCTATCGGGTTATGGACAAGGGATTAAATGCTATCAACAGAACAGCTGAACGGATATTAATCGGGGAGTTTCTGGTTAACCTCGCCAAATTTGTAAGAGAGGCGCCCGCCAAACTGCTGGCTCAAATATGCCAGCCCTTCTGGGAAACAGAGGAAGATAAAGCTGACCCGAAAGCTGCCAGCAAGAAGTTTATGAAAAGGGCCCAATCAGGATTCTATCCCATCAGCATTATGGGGCTTTTTGCAGCGATCTATTTTGGCTTGCTCTTCCTGCAATATATAGCAACCTTAATTTAACAATAATAAAAGCCCCTCCCGGATCCGGGAAGGCTTTGAGTATTATAAAAATTTTCCAGAACTATTTTTTAAGAATAGAGAGGGGATTGTATTGATTGTGGTGCTGATGCCTCAATTCCTATGTCTATTGCAGCTACATCCACCAGGATTCTTAAAGATATTCTCTCGCCATTCCCCCAGGGCCAGAAGGCTCCAAGCAGAAGTGCATCCTGATCCGGATCACTGGAAAAAAGCCGCTGTCCCTAGCGTAATTCGCCAAGACCTTTGGCAACACTTCGTATTTTACCGGGTGCATAATTAATGGTTTCCTCGTCCCAGCAACTGTCAAAATGCTTTTCAAGCACAGACATTACTTCTTTTTCCTGGTCAGCGGGAAACTCTGAGAGAACCGCCTGAAAACGATCATCCCAGTTCCAGGTTACAAGAGAATCGCACTCAGAATATATTCTGTTGCAGATTTTTTCGATATCATATGAATTTGGTGCTGTCATACCTTCATCCTTCTTTCAAATTCCTGAAAATCAGAAAGACTGTACATTAATACTGTCAATCCCCTTGCCTCACATGTTCGTATACCCAAAGCAAATTTGTCTTGATATACAGAAAACACCTTGGAATATCAAGAAACTTTACGCGTAGTATTTGATAGGAATCAATTACTGAGTCAACATGTCCAGTTGACATGTCAACCCTTTAATAATCATTCTCGAGTTTCGAGGTATAGCAGCATCGCAACTCGGCTATTAAACAATATTAGATATAATATTAAGTTTTTTGAAGGGACGGGAAATTAAACACTCGTTGCCGTTATATTTATTTTCTCAACTCCGTAGGTTGGGTTAGCGAAGCGTAACCCACCAGTTTCTCATTAAATCATTGTTGGGGTTCATCCTTCAGACTTACCTACGCTGCTACACAAAAAGGTATCATTATCTACCTCACCTTTTACTGAACAACTTTGTGCTTTCGGCTAGCTTTTCCGGTGCACCCATTACATAAAGAATATCGTCAGCAAAAAAAGGTACATCCACTTCAGGGTTATGAAATGTTTGTGAATCGCGGCGCACTGCGAGCACTGTCACACCATGCTTTTTCCGCAGTTCAAGTTCAACCAGCGACTTACCAACCATCGGTGACCCCTCCTCAATACGCATGGAACTGACTTCAACGTCCGGGAGGTGAAAGTCTAAACTTGAGAACCCGGGAGATTTTCTGGAAAGGTTACGGAACATTTCATACCCGTCAGACCGGAGCTGGATGACAAGTTTGTCTATTTCATCCCTTGGGATAAGATACTTTGCCAGGACACGGGAAAATATTTCCACTGATGTTTCAAACTCTTCCGGAATAACTTCATTTGCTCCCAAATCATAAAGTGCCTGCATTTCCGTAAGATATCTGGTTCGAACGATCACATGTGCCTTTCTGGTCAACCTTCGGACGTTTTCGATAATTCCGCGTGTGGCGGTCGGGTCATTGATGGCGACAACAACCACGGTTGCATCCTTAATGCCGGCATGGCGCAACACCTCTTCGTGAATTGCGTCACCATAGAAGATCGGCTCGCCCTTTTCCCTCTCCTTCTTTATCGTATCGGGCGACATTTCAATAATCATATAGGGGATGCCTGTCATTTTGGCGGCGCGGGCAACGTTTCGGCCGTTTAAGCCAAAACCGATAATAACCAGGTGCTGTTTCAGCTTTTTGTGGCTTTTTATCTCCGGCCCAGGCCAGAGTCCAGTTTTCAGCTTAACCGGGACCGGGATTTGTAGAATGAAATCGGCAAAACGCGGGGCCAGGGAAATAATAAAAGGTGTTGCTGCCATGGTCAGGATAGCCACAGCCAGAAACAGCTGGTAATGATCGGCGAGAAGACCATATTCTAATCCGGTTCTGGAGAGGATGAAAGAAAACTCCCCGACCTGACAAATTGATAGTCCTGCCAAAATTCCACTGCGTAGGGAAAAACCAAGTAGTATTGACGCACTACTGACGATAAGTGCTTTGACGATAAGAACTCCGACTGAAACGATCAGGATGATAACAATATTGTTGATAAGAAAGCCGGTATCCAGCAGCATGCCAATTGAGACAAAAAAGAAACTGGTAAATACATCGCGAAAGGGCAGGATATTGCCAAGGGCCTGATGGCTGTACTCGGACTCAGAAATGATCAACCCCGCGATAAAAGCTCCCAGGGCAAGTGACAGTCCGGCATATGAGGTAAGCCAGGCGATAGCGAGACAGATGGCAACAACACTCAACAGAAAAAGCTCTTTGCTGTGTGTGCGGGCAACCTGGTGTAAAAGCCAGGGTATCAGCCATTTAGCTGCAATGAGAACCAGGCTGATGATAGCGAGACCTTTGGCCGCAATGACAAAAATGTTACTGTCAATTCCGCCGGGCAGACTCCCGGCCAGCATGGGAGTGATGAGAATCATCGGTACTATGATGACATCCTGGAACAGCAGGATTCCCAACCCGGTCCGACCATGGGGTGTGTCTACCTCGGCTCTTTCCTGAATCATTCTGAGAACAATTGCGGTGCTCGATAGCGATATCAGAAAACCATAAAAAATTGCCTCTGGGGAAGAGAGTCCAATCTGGCGGGCAACGACGAATACGGCAAGGATTGTCAGGCCAACCTGGAGAGTTCCGCCGACAACAACCTGTTTTCTGATTTCAATGAGTTTTTTTAAGGAAAACTCGATACCGATGGTAAAAAGTAATAGAATCACTCCTATTTCTGCAAGTACCTCTACTTCATGAATAGCTCCAACCAGACCGAAACCATACGGTCCTGTCAATATACCGGTTATAAGAAGCCCGACAACCGAAGGAAGGCGGAGAAGGTGAAACAGTAGCAAGACGGCAACGGCAAGCCCGAAAATAATAACAATATCAGTGAGTAATGGGATTTCCATATGTCTTACTTAACTCCGCGACTTTACCTTACTATATATGCAATATTTTAGGGGAATTTCCATAAAAAGCCCTTAATGCCTAATTTTTTCATCGCAACTGATTTTAATACACTTATCATCACTCGTTAATGTATTTCGTTAGCATATCAACAACCTCAGGGGAATCCCATTCAGCTGGGCCAATGAATTTTTCCCGGATAATTCCCTGTTTATCAATAATAAATGTTTCTGGCAGTCCGGTGAGCCCGTATTTGGTGCCAGCGAAATTATATTCGTCGCTGAGGATCGGTATGGTGATGCCCAGTTGTGAAACAAAGTTTGTTACAGCTGGTTCCTTATCATTGTTGAATAATGCGATCATAGTAAATTTATCTTTTGGCAACTTTGTATAAAGCCTTTGCATGGAGGGCATCTCTTCGCGGCATGGGGCACACCAGGTTGCCCAGAAATTAAGAAATACAACTTTTCCCTTCAGTTTGGAAAGGGACCATACATCCCCCTTCAGGTCGACTGTGTCAAAGTCCGGGGCTGGTTTACCTACGGTGGCAACTGGTGACTCACCACAGGCAGTAATGAACAAAGCGAGACAAACTGCCAAAATTAAGAACGTAATTTTTTTCATAATGACCTCTAACCTCATAGAAAGGACCCATGTTGGCATAATATATTAATTTGGATAATTTGCATTGATTTCAGATTGAATCAATTGCTGTAATTGCTGGTAGCCAAAGTTTTGGAGAGGTTTCCCATTGGCAAAAAATCCCGGCGTCTTCCTGACACCAAGTGTTTTGGCATCGGCAAGATCCTGATCAATCAATTTTGCTATTGCAGGGTCATTCATATCTTTCCTGATTTGCTCAACATTGACTCCTGCCTGGGGAAGGAATTGCCATATTCTTTGCGGCTGGGGGTTACTGTGACTGGCCCAGTATCCTTGCGATCCATACATGACAGCCAGGGTCTCCCAATATTTCCCCTGTTTTTTTGCGGCCTCGAGAATTTTGACGAAATAATCCGCACCGTCATGGAATGGCGCATAGCGAAGAACAAGTTTGATTTTGCCGGGATTAGCTTCCATCATCTGTTTAACGAAAGAAGAAAAAGCAGCACAGGTTTCACATGCAGGATCCATAAACTCAACAAGATAGACTTTCGCATCATCACTGCCAAGTGTCTGCGAATGATCTCTTACAAAAAGTTCAGAATTTTCCTGGGCCATAAAGTCAAACTTCTCAGACTGTTTTCCTTTGTAATACGAACTGCCGAACACAAAGACAATAATCAGAGCAACCACTGTAAGTCCAAAAATTATATGTGTTTTCAATTTGTTATCCTCCTCTTTAAGATAATTAATAGAGCTATTATTGTTGAAAATGAAAGCAAAGAAAGCATTGGTATTGACAGAAAGCCAAAAAGTTTGATGTACTCTTCAGTACATGAAACCCCCTGACTGCACGGCTGTATGCTCTCCGGAATGATCCCGGCATACAGTAGATTGTGATATGCCGCCGTCAGCCAGCCTACTATCGCTAAAGGCAGAGCATATTGCACAACACTTTTGTCAAAAGGAAAAAGCCCTACTGCCAGAATTATGACTAAAGGGAATAAAAATATTCTCTGATACCAACACAATACACAGGGAGCAAACTCCATCACATAACTGAAAAATAAACTTCCCATGGCTGACACACTGACTATGAGCCAGCAGAGAAAAAGAATATTCCAGCTCGAAGATTTTTTATTTAAATGGGTCATATCTGTTATTCTCCAAAATTGAGAGCAAGAATTATATTAATTACTGCCTGCTAAAACAGGCCGTCAACCTATTTCAGTATCTATGTAAAAAAGTGTGGATTAAGGTGCAGAAAAAAAGCAGCGCTATCAAATCAGGAGAACGATTGTCCGGAGTGGATTAGCTTGAGTTAAGGTGAACAGATGTTGAAAAAGTGCGGAGGAGTTGTTTCCCGCTACTTGTTGCTGGAACCCTACAAGTCTGCTTGGTAGCGTATAAAAAACAACAGTCTTGGCAATGCCAGGCAGCATTACTCTTGAAGGTCGGTTTAATGTATTAGCGTTTGTTAAGGAAACATCAACACAATCATTGTTTTCTTTTTCTGCAAGAGCAGAACAGTATTCATCAGAGAGAAGCAGACCTGCGTCAACAGAAGAATGGCAATCGGCAAGATAGAAATTTGGGGCAACTATATGATTTTCATCCTCATCCAGACATACTACCACAGCTGTCGCACCTGCTGGGAACGAAAACAAAAAAACCGCTGTCAAAAACAAACAGATCACACGGTTGAACAATTTTTTAGATAACATTTTAGTCATTAATCAATTTAAGCCTTGCATACTATTATTAATCAATCCTCAATTCTAAGCAATTTTAATGGAAAAGCAAAGCGACGGGTAATAATAATTTGTAAGTCTTTTAAACATTACAGATGGTTTGGAGGAAATTAAATGTGGCAGTTTAGCTAAAACCTGAAAGTCAAGATGCTTGCCAGAATGTTGACTTTTAAATCTCTCAGACAAAGTCAAGGTGTCCAGTGGACATGTTAACCCTGATAGCCTAAAGAGTTCTTCTCATTAAACCTTTTCAGTCTAACTACTTTTCTCCAAAGCTTCTAAAAAGGCTTCCCTGATCAAGTCTTTTGAGGGCATCGACGATGTCCCATAGCGCCGTCATGTAACCCCAAATTGATTTATCTCTCTTGCCCCTCGATCTATATCAAGGCCATTGACCTGGACTGTCGGGCTCCCTATATGCCGGCGCGCAATTGCATCTTCACGGGTTTTGACAATTATATGCTCAAAATCAATTTCCACGCCCGTTTCCCTGACCACTTCATTAATCAACGCAATTGTCAGGTCAGTTGCACTGCATTTTTCCAAAGAAACAACCTTAACCTGCATAATGCCATTACCTTTATTTTGTGATGAATCATTTGAATTGCAGGCCAGCATTGAGCTTACAACAATAAATAAACACAACAGCAGTATATTACTTTTTATCTTCAATGTACTTGTCTTCCTGCCACTCACCTTCATATTTTTCGCCAGCAACAGTTTTCAGGACCCCGACCCCATGTTTCTTGTCATCCTTCCAGTCTCCCTCGTACACCTCTCCATCGGCAAAGGTAATTTTGCCCTTGCCGTCTCTTTTACCATTCTTGAATTCCCCAACATATTCTCCATTAGAAAAAATTATCCTTCCATTTCCGTGGTACTTAAAATCTTTCCACTCTCCATCATATATTATTCCGTTGGGGAAGGTGTACTTACCTTTGCCGTTCCCCATGCCGTCAGCAAACTCGCCGACATATTTTTCTCCGTTGGCAAGAATTAAGATGCCCACACCTTCGGCCTTACCATTGCTGAATTCCCCCACATATTTTCTACCGTCAGGAAATGTCTGAGTCCCCTTTCCGTGATACAGACTGTCCTTAAACTCCCCTTCGTATTTTTCTCCGGTGGGATAGGTATGCTCACCACGGCCATTCGGCTCACCCTTATTGAACTCTCCTGTATATATCTCACCATTGGGGAATATATGTGTTCCTTTCCCCTGCATTATTCCTTCTTGAAACTCTCCGGAATATTGTTCCCCGTCCGGGTATTCCATCACTCCCTTCCCGGTATCGCAGTCTCCCTTAGTGCACTTTCCTTCAGCACCAAGAGACAAACCAGGCAGGAGGCAAGTCAGGAAAACTAGCATACAGGTTATTTTTCTTTTCATGGCTTTTCCCTCTCAGCAGATGTTGTGCAATAATTTAAAAGTATGACTCAATAAAATTGAGCATTTTAAAGTATCACTCAACAAATTGAGTATTTTGCTGAATTGTAATGATTCCAGCTTGTTTTAAATTATCAGGATTTAAAACGAGCCGCCAGTAAAAAAACTTCCTTGTGTTCATCGCTGGCCAGAAGTAAAAAAAAGATTATAGTATATTTATGGGATAAAATTTTTTTGTAAATAACCAATTAAGCCTAATGGAGGAGCGTGTATGGCATGAAAGTCCCAGGATATCTTTGTTAATAAGTCGGCAATGGTCAAAAAACAGATAATCAGGCTATAAGGAGTACTGCTATGGCAAGACAACTTTCTTTTTCCAAGTACGAGCAAGAGCTGCGTCCGGAGTTGCGGCAGAATCTGAACATTGCAGAATCCACAGAGGATGTAAAAAAATTCTTTGTTTACACAATTCAGAAACTTTTTGGCAGAGTACTGGAGGGAAAAGACCCTTTTCACTATGAAGACATACGGCTTATGCCTTTGGAGCAAAGTGGTTTCATTATAAGTGACAAAGTCCTGGGGGATCCTGAATTTGCAGCTGTTTGGCAAAATTCCGATCTTTCTAATATTGTAAAAAGAATTGCTGATGCTGCCTCCAATCGTCACAAGCACCTGCTGAAAAACCCGGCAAAAACAGAGTCAAAGATTTGCCAGGCCCCATAGAATAATTAATTGAACATACGAAAAGGATGTGCCACAGGCTGGCGCATCCTTTTTTTATAACCCTTCACGGATTCAGTATTTTTAAACTCATCAGGACAAGATAAAGGTGGTAAATATTTTTTTTTTATGGAAACTATCCCCTACTTTAAAAACTCCACCAGGTAAACTAATGACTTCAAGCCAGCCCCGGTCCATGCTCTGCCCAAAATGCCGGAGACTCATCAGTGGGGACGAATCTGTCTGCCCCTATTGCGACCTCAAGAACCCAACCTCATCCTGGCAACGTTTGTTAGGCAGGGGCTTAAACGATGGCGACCAGCTGCTGAAAATTCTTATCGGCGTCAATATTGTAATGTATGTCCTTTCTCTGCTGATCAGTGCCGGCTCCACCGGCTTTTCCCTTAATCCACTGTTTTTTCTTTCACCAGACAGTCGCAGCCTCCTTTTGCTGGGCGCTTCAGGACACATCCCCATAGATCGTTTGCATCGCTGGTGGTCACTGATCTCGGCAAATTATCTCCATGGCTCCATCCTGCATATTTTTTTCAATATGATTGCCCTTAAACAGCTGGGGCCGCTGGTGCTCCAGGAATATGGCAATTACCGAATGTTTATTATTTATACTCTCAGCGGCGTGTTTGGGTTTTTTGTGTCTTACCTGGCAGGCATCCCATTTACCATTGGCGCTTCTGCTGCTGTCTGCGGCCTTATCGGGTCAGCTTTATATTTTGGCAAGAGCAGGGGGGGCATCTACGGGCAGACCATTTTCCGCCAGATAGGAGGATGGGCCATCAGTATCTTCCTGTTCGGTTTCTTTGTTCCCGCTATCAACAACTGGGCCCACGGCGGCGGCATGCTTGCCGGAGTGGCATTGGGTTTTTTACTGGGCTACAAGGAACGAAGTCGGGAAAGGCAAAGCCATAAAATTGCAGCACTCTGCTGTGTACTCATTACAGCCCTTGTTCTGCTCTGGGCAATACTGAGCAGTCTCTACCTGTTAATAATGTAAGTAATATATCAAAACCCCAGACTACAGGTCTTCTGGAACAAACGTTACAACCTGATCGATTGTTTCTGCGTTCAATAAAACCATGGCCAACCGGTCCAAGCCAAGGGCTATTCCCGCTGCTTCAGGCATATCCTGAAGAGCTTGCAGAAATTTTTCCGGCATACTTCCAACGGGCCGTCCCTGTTTATTGATAAGTATAAGGTCCTGCTCAAATCTCTGCCGCTGCTCATCTGCATCTGTTAATTCGGAAAAGCCGTTGGCAAGTTCCAAGCCTCCTATATAGATCTCGAATCGTTCAGCCACAGCAGGATTCTCTTTCTTCTTACGGGCCAGGGAACCTAATTCGACAGGATAATCATAGAGAAAAACAGGTTTTTTTATGCCGAGCTGCGGTTCAATATACCGGCAAAGCACTTCATCAAATATATTTTGCTCAAGGGCCTGCTCTACCGAAATCGGCCCATATTGGTTGAAAGCATCAGCAACACTGAGCCGCTCCCAGCCCTTTTCCAGACTGATCTTTGTGCCTTTAAAAGTGATCGAACCACTATGTCCCAATACCTGGGCCACTTCAAAAATCAGGTCCTCGCATTCATCCATAAGGGAATGATAATCGCTCCCGGTGCGATACCACTCAAGCATGGTAAACTCGGGAAGGTGGTTATCCCCCCGTTCGTCTTTACGATAACAT
>JAAXQI010000201.1 GCA_012974315.1 Desulfobacterales bacterium
TAATATTCACTTGAGTCTGCAGGTTCACTATGATTTATTGATATGTATTCTGGATGAAAGTCTTCACCGCAATTAGCTCTACACATCGCTAGTAATAATGATAAAAAAGCAATCCGTTTCATTGTTAAATCTCCTTTTATTACAAAATTGTGATTAATTTATATTGCTTCAGTGTCTCGCTCGCCGGTCCTGATCCTGCAGACAGTCTCAACGGGCAGTACAAATATTTTTCCATCACCGATATTTCCTGTTTTTACACAGCTAATGATTTTGTCTATAATGGTGTTGACTTGATCATCGGTTGTGACGATCTCAACTTTGATTTTTGGTATAAAATCGACCACATACTCCGCACCACGGTAGATTTCTGTATGGCCCTTTTGCCTGCCAAAGCCTTTTACCTCGGATACAGTCATGCCGTGTAAGCCAATACTGGAAAATGCCTCTTTTAATTCGTCAAGCTTGAAAGGTTTGATAATTGCTTCAATTTTCTTCATTCTGTTCCTCCGTTAATTTCATTATTGTAAGAAGTAAAAACTTCACATATATTTTTGATTCGTATAATTCAACAACCACGCCAAAGATAAAAATAAATTTTATTTTGTATATAACTATCTGATTTTACATAATTTTAAAATATAAACTTATACATTGTGATTCATTGTTGAATGCTGGCAATATTGCAATATTGTAATATTGCTAAAAAAGTCATGCAAAAATTTAACATTATTGTAATATTAAATTTGCGTTGGATGGGAACTTATTTAGAGGATCTGTACTTTGGGAAAAAGCACAATATGTGGCCGACTATTTGTGCAGTATTGCTTGGTTTAACTATTTGAGGAATGGGAGGGAAGAGAACCGTGAATCAATTTGCTCATATTGATATGGCCGGACGTAGAAGCAATTGTTTCAAGGGGTATGCCAATGGCCCCGCCTATTTTGTTTCAAAACTCCAGATAACTGCTATAAATCTTGACTCAAGAACAGTTCCTGAAAGGTCAAGATGTCCAGTGGATACATTGACAAAAAGAAAGGCCCCATCCAACAAAAGAAAGGGCCTTTCTAAGTGCACTGATAGTATCTCTATTTATCGCGTCTCAATGACTCGTTCCTTCATATGTTCCCGTTTCCGAAAGGAAATCAGGCAGGGAATTTTTCAGTCAAAAATCCGAGCAGGATCCGGTGCCACTCGGCGGGCTGGTCAATATAACAGGGGTGTGGTGCACCCGGGATAACCACCAGTTCCGCGTCTTTGAGCCCCTGCTGAAGCAGGTGGCCATTTGCAAGCGGCGATATAGCGTCTTCTCCACCCCATACTGCCAGGCAGGGCAGGGAGATTTCCTTTAACCGCTCCTTGTTTTCCTGGACGCCGACCGTGCCAACCAGGATCAGGCCGCTTACAAGGTCCTGATTAGCCAGGGTGAATTCCAGGGCGATACGGCCGCCCATGGAGGGGCCGAGCAGTATTGCTCTATTTGGGGAGGCCTGGTTGATCGATGCCTTGAGAACTTCTGCCGGTTTTATATCCGCAGACGGGGAATTGCCGAAACCCGGCATGTCCAGGGCCACGGCGCGATAGCCTGCATCAGCCAGTTTGGCCAAAGTGCCGGTTTCCTGCCAGGTGGCTGCCTGGAACATCTTACCGTGCAGAAGCAGAACCAGGGGGCCTGCATCAGGACCGGCCTGGAGGGCATGAATAGGATGTCCTCCGCAATCGAGTTGTAGTTCGCTAATGTCAGTCATCTGTGAACTCCTTGTCAGTAAATCAGGTCCGCCTTTCTTCTTTACCCCATATTTCCTATCTTATATAATACTTAGATATTACTTGACCCAATGAGGCAAACGGGAGTTTAAATGTACTTTAAAAATAGCTGGAGCCATCCCAGCAATGGGTACACAACTTTTCTTTGGGCATGCCAATGGCAGCAACCAGATCATCTAACTTCTGATACCTGAGGCTGGTCAGGCTGAGTTCATCAATGATTTTTTCAACCATTGCTTTATGTTTATCTGAGCCATCAATGGCATAATCAGTCAGGTCAGTATCTTCAGTGCCTTCAATTTTATAGATGGCTTTTCTACCTGCCAGATCAAGCGTTGACCTGGATGTTGAAAAATTGAGGAATTCACACGGATGAATCAGGCATGGACAGGCGATTCTCATGTGAACATCTTTTGCGCCGTATTTGTACAATATCTCTGTGTTGTCTCTAAGCTGGGTGCCTCGTACGACAGAATCATCACAAAAAATAATGCTTTTCCCCTGGATGATTTCCCTGATGGGTATTAATTTCATTCGTGCCACAAGATCACGTATTTCCTGGTTTTGGGGCATAAAACTTCTGGGCCAGGTCGGTGTATACTTAACATAGGGCCGCATATAGGGAATTTTGCTTTCATTAGCAAACCCTATAGCATGACCAATGCCAGAATCCGGAATACCGGCAACAAGGTCTGCAGCGGATGTTTCTCTTTTAGCCAGTGCGGTTCCGCAATTGTATCGGACTTGTTCGGTGTTAATGCCTTCATAGCTGGAGACCGGATATCCGTAATATACCCATAGAAATGAACAAACCTGCATTTTATCTCCAGGCGCCTGAACCTGTTTATACCCATCTGGTGTCATCTTGACAATTTCATTGGGGCCAACAAAATATTCAGTTTCAAACCCAAGGTTGGAAAAAGCAGATGATTCAGAACTGGCAGCAAAGGCATTGTCTCTTTTACCGATAACGATAGGGGTTCTTCCCAACTTGTCCCTTGCTGCAAATATACCGGTTGGCGTTAGCACCAACATAGAACAGGAACCTTTAATTTTTGCCTGTGCATTTGAGATGCCTTCCTTAAATGATCCTTTCTGGCTGATTAGAATGGCAACAAGTTCTGAGGGGTTGATCTCCCCCTGGCTGGATTCTGCAAAATGGATATTTTTTGAAAATGCCTCCTGGGTCAGTTCATCAAGGTTGGCTATTTTCCCAACGGTAACCACTGCAAATTTACCAAGGTGAGAATGAATGAAAATAGGTTGGGAATCTGTATCACTGATGACACCAATACCCATATTTCCTGTCAAGCTATCAAGATCTGATTCAAACTTTGATCGAAAGTATGCATTTTCAAGATTATGGATTTTCCTGTAGGATTCATTATTGTTTACTGTGGCAATTCCACCGCGTTTGGTCCCTAGGTGAGACAGATAATC
>JAAXQI010000061.1 GCA_012974315.1 Desulfobacterales bacterium
ACATTTTCTGGTCACGCAAACGGTACGTGATGGATCTGAAGGCCAATGAGGGCCGCAGCGCTGGCTTTGCTGACCACCTGCGGGGCTTCTGGTCCATGATAATATCTTCCAAGCGGACCGCCATTGCAGGCCTGTTTCTCGGTATTGCCTGCGGGTTGCAGATGTTTGTTATTGAGGGACTGCGCATGAAATTCGGTGTCAAGAATGCCGGCACCATCCTGCAGCGCCTCGGTTATGACTATGGCATCTCAGCCAAAGGCACGGTCTTTGATCCTGGTTACTGGTATGTCACCACCCAGGAGGCCCAATGGGTTGGCTGGGTAATGCAGAAGCTTGGCTGGAATAATATGGATAATATTTATTTTGGCTGGGTAAACGGCATCCCCAGTCCGGCCATAAACCCGGCTGACTGGATGTCCGTGGCCCTCATCGGCGGTGCTGCTGTCATGGCCCTGATGAATAACGAGTTCAAGTGGAAGAAACCAACCTGGGAACTGGCTCTATGGGCCATTATCGGCGGCGCTTTGATGGGGATCGGCTCCAGACTGGCGCTTGGTTGTAATGTCGGTGCTTTTTTTGTCAGAACCGCCAATGGAGACATATCCGGTTGGTCTTTCGGTTTTGGCATGATCGGCGGCGCCTATATCGGCGTCAAGTTTTTCAACTGGTACACAGAACGAAAGATGGCCAGGGAAATGGCCAACATCGATTTTGATTTATAACTTTAATACTGGAGATTCATATCATGGCAATGAAATTTAACCAAAAAGAAGCAGGACTATATGCACTGGATGTTTGCGGCTATGTCTGTCCCCATCCACAGCTCTACACAAAGAAGGTTATGGAAAAGCTGCACGCAGGCGACAAACTTGAACTGGCCTTTGACAACCCCTCTTCAGCCGAATCCATCTCTGCCATGTGCTTAAATGAGGGCAACCCGGTTCTCGATCAACAGAAGGATGGTTCTAAATTTATCTTCATAATTCAAAAAGGTTAAGGAAACAGCAAAGAGGACAGGATAATGGATAAGAACCTATGGATAGTGATAATTTTTGTTGTCGGCTTTACCGGTTTCATGATGGGCTACAGCGTCCCGCCTTTTCTGGAAGTTGGATTCGGCGATAACATTGATCTGCTGGAAGAGGGCGAACCGTTGCCCGACGACCTTTTGAAACAGTATGAGCATTTATATAAAGATGAAGAAGACGAATAATAGAGAGGAGCGGCAATGAAAAACATTCAATGGCTGATTCTGGCAATTTTGTTCTGGGGACTTGCATTTGGCGGTGGCTATGCAGTCTCGGCACACACCGGCACTGAACCTGGTTATTTCGGCGCTGTAGAAGCTGCCGGATATGGCGGCGCGGCTGAAGAGAAGATCGAAGGCCTTACAGATGAGGTGCAGGACTATTACAAGAGCCTCCAGGCAACAGAGGAATAACTGATATCTGGCAATTATATCCCGAATTCGTCCTCATAAAACAGGAACTGCAATTATGAAAAAAATACTCATCGCTATCGATGACACCAAAGGTTCTCTGCAGGCTGTAGAGGTTTTGAAAAATCTGCTGGGTGACTGTTTAGAGTGTGGCTGTGTGCCGGAGACCATTGTCCTGGTATATGTCAAGAAACCGGGAGGCCGCTCGGTTATGAGCGATTTATTGCTCAGCACTTCTGAAATGAAAACTCTACAGGAATCACTGAAGGGCACACCATACCAGACGCAGATGGACCAGCGGGCAGAATTAGTCCTGAACCATTTCAAGGATATCCTTGAAAAACAAGGGTTTACAGGCATCAAACCCTTGGCGACCCAGGGACATCCTGCAGAGGAGATCCTTAGAGCCGCGAAGGATGAAGATGTTGAGATGATCGTTATAGGATCACGGGGCAAAAGACTCCATAATCTTTGGATGGGCAGTATCAGCAGGGAAGTGTCAAACAATGCTGAGGTGGCTGTCTTAATAGCTAAATGATGGCAAATTTTATTTTATCCAGAGCAACAACGGTGCGCAGAATTGTGCATGAAACTATTTGTCAGGTGAAGATACCGCAAATAACAATAAAAATTTTGGAGGAAAGCTTATGCAGAAAAAATTAACAACATTGATCGTCGCTGGAGTCTATTTACTCCTGGTTGCAGGGCTGGCAGGCGCTGCAGAGTGGGCCAATCCAGACCTGCTTATCACGCCGGAAGCATTAGAAAAAAACATTAGCAAACCTGACTGGGTGGTCATTGATTCCAGGGATTTGAAGGACTACGCCAAGGGCCACATACCCGGGGCTATCAGCCTTGGAAAAAGGGTAAAAAAGGCTCTACGCGACCCAACTTCAAGGGTGTTTTCTGATGTTTCAAAATATGAAAAGCTGCTTGGCAAAGCCGGGATCGACAATAACACCCATGTGGTTTTCTATCACGGTGATATAAAAACCCTGACCGATGCTTCGGTGGGCTTCTGGGTTATGGAATACCTGGGACATGACAAGGTGCATTTCATGGACGGCGGACTTGAAGCCTGGCGTAATTCAGGATTTCGCCTCGAAAAGGATCCGACCATAAAGGAACCCAAGACCTTTGCAGCCAATGTGGTCGCAAGTCGTTTAGCAACCACCAGTGAGATAACGGACATTGCAATAGGCAAATTAACGGGCGTACAGGTCATAGACTCCCGCTCCAAAAAGGAACATCAAGGAAAAGATATCCGGGCTATCAGGGGCGGACATGTTCCGAATACAACCATTAATGTCTCACACAAGGATACCATGCTCAAGGAACTGGACAAAAAAACCGAAAAGATGGAAGCAACCGGTTTTTTTGATGCCGCGACATTGCAGGAAAAATTTGCTTCACTGGATAAAAGTAAACGTACGATCGGATACTGCCAAACCGGGACCCGTTCCACCCTTACCTATCTGGAATTGAGATTATTGGGCTTTAAAGACCCTGCCAACTGGGATGAATCCTGGAGGGTCTATTCATCCGACCTGGCTGCCAACGCACCGGTTGAAAACGAGCAATGGTACAACTTTGACGGCGTAAACAAGGCCATCAAAAAACTTAATAAAAAGGTCAAAAAACTTGAAGAAACCATAGCAGCATTAGAAGAGAAAAAAGAATAGAAATATATAACTCAAAGGAGCCGGATAGCAATTCTCATCCTTTTAAGTTAGTGGCCTCAGAAGCCTCCCCAGGGTTCACATGTCCTGCTGGAGGCTTCTGAAATTAACAGCCAATCCTTTGCACTTTAAAATTTAGATGGATTTATGAAGAAAATACTATTTCTTGCTTTAATCTTACTTGTTCATGCAATCCCTTTAACATCCTTTGGCGGGGAAGAAGGCTGCGGAGAAGAAGGAGAATGTATCGAAGGCGACTGCGAGAATGGATGGGGAGCTTATGTTTTCACTGATGGTTCGTCATACTATGGGGAATGGAAAGATGGTTTTCCTGAAGGTTCAGGCACTCTGAAATACATTGATGGTTCTATGGATGAGGGCAAATGGCAGGGTGGCTTAAACATTGATAAAAAGAATTAGGTGACACTACTTTTCGGCCAGGTTGTATATCCATGTATTGTCGTGACGCCCCATTACACTTTAACAATTTCCCCTCAGGACCGCTCAAGAATCATATTCAGTACATCTAAAATCTTAACAACAGAAGTGGCCGGGTGATGATAACTTCATCCGGCTTTTTTTTATTACCATTATTTTTCTCCAATTTCTTTTCCTCCATAAATTTTTTTCTTCATTGCCTCATTGTGTATTTTTCCCAGAAGCACAATACAAAAAGAAGCTTGACATAGGTATTTTTACTAGTATAAATCATACTATACGAATTAAAATATGCCGAACCAGCTGCGCGAGAGACATAAATAGCATTTCAGGATTACACCTAGTCTATAACCAGCTGTCAGGCATTATAGAAAGGCGTTAATCACTTCTGGTCATCCCGTATGAGCAAGCAAGTCCTCAATGTGGCCTTTGTCGGTGGTGGAAAAGGATGCTATGACATCCTTCATCTTCTTAAATCTTACTCCCCGGTTCACCTGCAAACTCGTATCCTTGGTGTGGCTGATATCAATGAAGAGGCAATTGGCAGAAGGCATGCAGAGCGCCTCGGCATACCAACGACATCCGATTACACCCCCTTTCTGCAAAGCAAGAAACTTGACCTTATCATTGAGCTGACCGGAGACGACAGTATTCTGGCTGATATTCGCACTAAAAAGCTGGACAGTATAAAGATTCTTGATCATGTCGGGGCTTTATTTCTCTGGGAAATAATTGCCATCCAGGAAGAAAAGCTTCGCCTGGAAAAAAAAGTCTCCCACCTTAATACAATGGCGGCAGTTGGAGAAATTTCCTTCCGCATGACACACGAGTTGCGCAATCCCATGATGATTATCGGCGGTTTAACCCGAAGACTGATGACACGGGATGATCTCCCCCATGATACCCGCAAAAAACTCAAAGACATTAGTCATCATGTTCAACATGTCGAGGAGTTAATATCCGATATCTGCGATGTAGCTCGCCCCCTGACGCCTGAATACCGCTTAATCGACATGGATGATTTTTTAGGGAATTGGTGCCATGCTGTTAAGACTGAGGCGGGTTTGGCCGGCGTGACAGTCGATATTGTCATGGATGAGGAACTGCCAGGGATGTATATTGATCGGTCACTGATCCGCCAGGCACTTTGGCACATTTTTGAAAACAGTCTTGATGCTTTGGCCGACACTGGCGGAACCATTAAAATCAAGGCGCTGCTTTGCTGGGATAATATTCATATTGAATTGATTGACAGCGGTGGAGGTTTTAAGGAACTATCGACCTCACAGGCTCTCCAGCCGTTTATGACTACAAAACCAGGGAAAATGGGCTTGGGGCTCGCGCTGTGCAAGCAGATCGTCCTTGATCATGGCGGTGATATGGAGATTGTTAATGAGAAACAAAACGGGGTCGCTGTTATAATAAAGCTGCCAATTAAACTAACTCAATCATCCTGGTTTTCTGCCTGACAGCCATGATGTAATAAAATTGGGAATTTATGAGGGAAACAATAACCATCAAATACACCCTGAAATCAACAGAAATGGATTTCACGGTTGATCTTGTTTTTGATACAAAGGATTTTTCTCTTCTTAATCTCAATGCAGGTGAAAAAGACTGGACAAGGCTTGCATTTCACAAGTGCAGCCATTGCCCCCTGAACCAAGAGGATTTTCCATTCTGCCCCCTCGCAAGTGCCATAGACGATGTCATCTCGAAAATACATAGTTTTCTGTCCTACGATGAAGTGCATGCCCAGGTTGAATACAAAAACAGGATAATTTCCTCAAACGTATCGGTGCAGAGAGCCTTAAGTTCATTGCTGGGACTGATCATCCCTGCAAGCGGCTGTCCCCATACCCAATATTTCCGGCCAATGTCCAGGTACCACATGCCTTTTGCTGACACCGAAGAAACAATTTACCGGGCAACAACAATGTTTCTTCTGGCGCAGTATTTCATTCACAAAAAAAGCGGCTGCATCCCTACTGATTTCAGCAGGCTTGAAACCATTTATAACAATATCCATATCGTCAACACCCAAATATGTAAACGGTTGCGTGAATTCTGTGAAAATGACTCTCCCCTGAATGCCATTACCATTCTGGATATGCTGACAGTGTCAATTCAATCAGCCCTCAAGCATGATCTGGACAAGTTTGAATCCTATTTTTCTGCATTCAGTGAAACTCTTACCCCCCCCTCAACTTAGGCAACAAATATTGGGAGGCGAAGCAGATGAAAATAAAACAAGATCCCGGGAAAAGTCTTATCAGCAAAAAGAGCCTGCTGCTTATAACCTTAGCGCTTCTTCTGGTTTTGGTGGCCCATTTGCCATCCCAGGGTAACGAACAAAATGGACAGATCATCTACGTCGGCTCATTAGCATGTAGAGACTGCCATCCTGAGGAATACGCCAACTTCATAACATACGCAAAAAAAAGCACATCGTTTCAAAGTATAGAAAAACAAATGAGGCACCTTACTCCTGACGAGATAAAGCAATGCTATCCCTGCCATACTACAGGCTATGGGCAGCCCGGGGGCTTTATCAGCCTTGAAGAGACCCCTCACCTCAAGAATGCCGGGTGTGAGGTGTGCCACGGCCCTGGCGCAGAACATGCCCGGACTGCAGACCCTGAAACAATAATTGGAAATATGGGCAAAAAGGATTGCGAGGTTTGTCATATCTCAGAACGGGTCAAGGCTTTCAAGTATAAACCTTTGATCCATGGCGGGGCACACTAGACCCCTTAATTCAATGCTGCCAGGTTATCCGGTTATGATTACTTCACTTAAATCCTTTTTCAAGAATCAGCTGCCCGACATTATAAGAAGAAGATTGGGCAACAGGATCATGGCCACTATTATTGTCTCCATAACCCTGGTTATGGGCGTTGAGATTGTCCTGGATCTTTATTTCGGCAAAAAAGACACCATTGAACTCATGGAAACACTCAGTATGGATCTTGCAGCTTCCACTTATTCAGGCATTAAATACCCCATGTCAGTAGGCGACAGCTCTGCAGTGGAACAGGTACTGACGGACATTCGTGAAAAAATGGAAGGTATCGAGGTGTTCATTTGTGACACCAATCAACTCATCACCTGGTCCACCCACAGGGATAAAATTTACACAAATATAAAGAATACAATAACTAATACAGAATCTCTGGCGGCTTTAAGCGTCTTGCTGCAATCCGGCCAGGCCCCAAAGGAGTCATTTGAGACTGAAATCGACGGCAAAAGACATATCATTATCATTGAGCCAATCCATAATGAAGAAGTCTGTTTTCACTGCCATGGCTCCTCAAGAAAGGTTATAGGGGGCATGATAGTAAAAACAAATGTGGAGCGGGCCCTTATGACGGTAACCGCTGCAAAAAACCGTACAATTTTTACAACAATTCTTGCACTGCTGGCAATAATTGTCATAAGTTATGCGATGATTGAAAAATTCATCAGCAGCCGGGTACAAAGACTGGCTGATGGTGTGAAAAAAGTTGCAGGAGGAGATCTGGACTTTGAAATCCAGGCCCGTTCATCGGATGAAATAGGTGAACTGGCCAGGTCATTCAACGCCATGACCCATGAATTGAAAGATGCCCACGATGAAATCACAAACTGGACCCTGACCCTTGAAGATCTTGTGGAGGAGAGGACAAACCAGCTGAAACGCGCCCAGGAAAGTGCCATCCAGGGGGAAAAAATGGCTTCCATGGGAAGGCTTGCCGCTATAGTTGCCCACGAGATCAACAATCCTCTTGCCGGCATCCGTACCTATGCCAAGTTGATGCTGAAGAGGAGCGGGGAAATTTTTCCCGACAGTGACTCAAAATACATCCAATACCTTGATACTATTGAAAGCGAGTCAGCCCGCTGTGGAGAAATTGTCAAGGGATTGCTGCAGTTTTCCCGTCCTACCAAGCCGCTGATCAAGGATCATGATATCAATACCATTGTCGAGGAAACTTTACGTCTTGTGCAGCACCAGATTGATCTACTCAATATTGAGGTAAAACTCGACCTGGATCCTGAGTC
The DNA here is from genome assembly GCA_012974315.1 of Desulfobacterales bacterium. Lineage (GTDB taxonomy): Bacteria > Desulfobacterota > Desulfobulbia > Desulfobulbales > BM004 > BM004. The sequence goes on from JAAXQI010000061.1 coordinate 7,597, forward strand.
CCCTTCAGCAAGCTGTGATGACCAGAAAATCAAGCAGGCGCTCGTTGCCCTGCTGCTCAATTCCTGCGATGCCGTACAGAGTGACTCCGGCTCTATTGAAATAAGCACAAGGCTGCTGGCAATAGAAAAAAAAGTGAAAGTCGCCATCAAGGATAACGGGGTAGGCATGGATGAGGAAACCAGATCCCATATGTTTGAGCCGTTTTTTACCACAAAAACTGTATCCCCCGAGCATGAGGCCAGCTTGAATAGCGGCCTGGGAGTTTCAGTGGTATATGAAATAGTCAAATCCCACAATGGGACCATTGATGTCGAATCCGAGCAGGGGAAAGGCACGACCATCACCATTTCCCTGAACCAGGAACCGGAAATGACAAGCTGAGCACCTTCCTGAACCCTGTCACTGTCTACCACAATGACGGTATGCCGAGCACCTCGGAACAGCTGGGGCAGAACACATTACGCTTGATGTCAATATCTGCCACAGAGTTGGAGTAGCGCATCACGCACTCGAAATTCTGACAGTGCTTTAACCCAAGCGTATGTCCAAGCTCATGCACCGCTTCTTTTTCGCACCGGTGCATATACAATGACTCATCCTCCGGCAATCCGTAAAACTCCTGATGCAACCTGTGCCCTGACATAAGGGCACACTTGCCGCCCAGCTGTGCTTCCCCAAAAACAAAGGTTAAAATGGGAATATAAATATCCTTGTCCATGATGCCGAGAATGTGATGTTCATCCCCCGCCGCAAAAGGCAGGAGCTGTCTCAGAATTTCAGTGGAGTGGTACTGCTTCCGATCGGTACTGTAAAAAGGATCAAGGGCGATCTCTTCTTCAATAACCCTGCACTGGGCATGCAATATTTCCGGCAGGGACAAGGAGAGAAAGCCGGCAACATTGTGCTTCATTGTACCGATGGAGATGAGAACGATATTTTGCATCGGCCGTGTACTTACGGTTTTTTTAAATTATATTTATTTATTTTATTGTAAAGGGTCACCCGGTCTATCTGCAAAGCTATGGCCGCCTTACTTATATTCCATCCTGTCTGCTCCAGTATTTTCCTGATGTGCACCTTCTGTAATGCCTCCAGGGAATCGTCCATAGATTGCTCTTCAGTCTGCGCATGGGAAAAAGGGAAGTCATTCGGCTGTATTTCATCTGACTTGCAAATGACCACCGCCCGCTCAATGGCATTTTCCAATTCCCTGACATTACCGGGCCAGTCATGGTCAACAAGGCGTTTTATACCTGCGGGGCTGATCCTGGTAATAAGTTTATTCATCTGGGAGGTAAAAACATTGAGGAAATGCTGGGCCAGAAGCGGAATATCACTCCTGCGCTCCCTAAGCGGTGGAATCTCAATGACAAACACATTCAACCTGTAGAAGAGGTCATTTCTGAACTCTCCCTCTTCCATAGCCACCTCCAAATCTTTATTGGTTGCAGCGATTGTCCTGAAATCTGCCTTGATCTCCTTGCTGCCCCCAAGGCGAAAAAACTTTTTATCCTCCAGGACGCGTAAAAGTTCCATTTGAATCTTGGGACTGATGTTGCCTATCTCATCAAGAAAGATGGAGCCTCCGTCCGCCATTTCGAACTTTCCTTTCCTGGCATACTGGGCACCGGTGAAAGCCCCCTTTTCATGCCCGAACAATTCACTTTCCAGGATGGACTCAGGCAGCGCTCCACAGTTGATGGTGACAATTGGTGCGTAACGCCGCTTGCTGTTTGCATGAATAGCCCTGGCAACAAGCTCTTTGCCTGTGCCGCTCTCGCCTCGGATAAGAACCGTCGAGCCAGCATCGGCAACCACTCTGATCTCTTCCATCATTTTTTTAATGCCTGAACTCTCACCGATGATTTCCTTGGAGGTATAAACACCATCAATGGTTTTTTTAAGGCTGACAGTCTCGTCCTTCAACTTCTTGCGCTCGATAATATTTCTCACCATGAGGGCAAGGTAGTCAGGATCAAAGGGCTTTGACAAATAGTCATAGGCGCCGCTTTGCATGGCCTCAACCGCTGATTCAACAGATGCGAAGGCAGTAATAATTATGATCGTGCTGTCCGGCTGGATCTCCTTAATTTTTTTCTGCAATTCAAGACCGCTCATACCAGGCATCTTTAAATCGAGAAAAAATATGTCCCACTTGCTTTCAGCAAGTTTGGCCAGGGCTTCCTTGCCGCTGGAAGCGACATCAACGGTATAACCCTCATCCTCAAACCAGGCCGTTAAAGAATGCCGCACCGAAAATTCATCGTCAACGATGAGGATCCGTACATTTTTACTTGAGCTTTCTTTCGTCATAACGCAGGCTCCCTTAATATGTTAGATGCCTTGGGCTCCCACCTCTAATGGGTTTCCCGAAAATTATTTTAAAAAACTCAAAATTTATGCTGTTGTGTAGAACATCTCTACATCGAGTGTAGAATTTTTCAACATCTTTTTTATTTTTTAGGTAAAAATACCTAGTTTTTTTAAGCCACATGACCACAAACCTTCTCATCTGTCTCTTATACACAT